>NZ_JBMDKC010000205.1:0-3055 GCF_057809515.1 Bacillus sp. FG16 | reverse complement strand
CTTTGTATTGTTCTAATTCTTCCATAAGCTGTTTCGCCCCTTCTGGGCTCAACGTCAGCTTTCCATCCGCTAGTTTGATATTCTGGGGAGAAATTTCTCCTGTTAGGGGACAAGTACCATACGATTTATATTTCTGTAGAACAATCGTTTCGCCTTCTACAAATATTTCTAGTGGGTCTTTTTCTTGGATGTCGAGTGTACGCCTCGTTTCCTTCGGTATCACAACTCGACCAAGCTCATCGACTTTTCGTACAATACCTGTTGATTTCATAGAAATGTCCTCCTTTTTCACACATAGAATACCTCACCTCTCATGTTACCGTTCTCATTTTTTAAAACTACATATACTATAAAAAAAGTTGATTTCAATCTGTAAACATAGCGAGGTTTCCCCATGTCTATATCTGATGTTATCCACTTACAAAAACAAATTGAGGAAAAACAGAAACAACTGCGACAGTTGGTACAAGCACACTTATATACAGACCCCATTGTTCTTGCATGTAGCCAAGAATTAGATCAATTCGTGTATGTTTCTATGCATGATTATTCTCCTCGAATAGTCAAATGTATAATGAGATTCCAATTCATCAATAGAATTGGAATCTCATTATACATTTGTCCTCTATATTTTACCATAACTGGACTCTATGTGGACTAAATAAACCAAATTCTGCATAAAAATATGCCTCTTGGTATATATTAGGACTAACAATTCCACCCTACAGCATTGATTGCCACTCTAGAATGAAGTCTCCTAACATGATTACAGGTGGAATTATCTATCATTCCTTCAAAACAAAAAAAGACGTATCAGAAAGGTTCGTCTTTTTTCTAATTTTTATTTCTATCCCCTGAAATGCACATCCTGACTACAAAATTATTGTTCCTATACTTTCATAGGCTACATGACCAAATTTTTCTTCTTCACCGTAATATGTGTACCTTCTTGTTTGGCACTTTGAAATGCTTCCGAATAACTTTTCATTTGTTGCGGTTTTTCACATATACTAAAGAAGCTCAAGCAAGAACTATATTATGCGATTTTTTATTTGAATATTATAAATATAGCATGCCTTATGAGTAGTAAGACATGCTACTTTCAGAAAATGTGCTGATTGTGAAACGTATATTATCCCTACATAGCTTGTTGCACAAACCGAATCCGCAAGTATATCATATCATAAATCAATGATGAAAAAGCGATGTGTTTCACCACAGGACAAACGCATGAAAAAAGTTAGGTTCTACATATAGAACCTTGTAACCTTCGAAACATCTGTATATTGATGTTGTATTCGGCATCTATAAAAAGCTAACTCTAATCCTATTTCCAATTTCACTAAGTCACTATATATAGTTGAGAACTAGCTGCACACGCACTATATACAGGTCGTAAATGCTTGTATTTTTTTCATGCGATTGTCCTGTGTTTCACCATTCTTTGTATATATTTCTAATTAGATGTATACTAAATATGATTTCTTTTGTGAAAATTTTTAGGTGTTTTTCAAGTCAGGTTATGGTCGTTATCTAATCTATAGTATGTATCTGCAGTGAGGCTCTTATGTTAATCATAAGAGCCTGTTTGCATGTTTAATTTGTTTTTATGTACAATAAGAAAAAAGAGATCTTATCAGACAGGGAGAGGAAGCCCATGTCCAATCAAAAATTGGTCAATTTACGTATTGATTTTGCCTTTAAACAATTATTCGGGACATCCGGAAGCGAAGATATTTTGTTGACATTTCTAAATGCAATGTTAGCTGATTCATTGGAATCTCCTATTCAATCCCTTCAATTCGAAGATCCACATTTACATCGAGAACATGAAGAGGATAAATTATCGATTCTAGACGTATCGGCTACATTAGACACTGGAACCAAAATTAACATTGAAATCCAGTTGAATAATAATCATGACCTTTTAAAGCGTTCCCTTTATTATTGGAGCAAGCTCTATGCATCTCAATTAAAAAAGGGAATGCCCTACAGCTCATTGCATAAAACCATTACAATCAACTTATTGAACTTTGTCATGTTTAAAGACTATGAAGCATTTCATACGACGGGGAAACTGTGGAATATGCAGCAGCAACAACTTTTAAGTGATGATATCGAAATTCATGTCGTGGAAATTCCAAAATTGCTACAGCAGTGGCGAGAGGAAAAAGTAAATCCGTGGGAAGATTCCTTTGTTCGGTGGTTATTACTATTACCAGCCAATGAAGATGAGCATTTAACACATACTCTGGAGGCGATTGCGATGAATCAGGACCCAATTTTACAGAAAGCAATGGATAAATGGGAGCATATGAGCCAAGATGCTTCGTTCCGTCAAGCTTACGAAGCACGCGAAAAGATTTTGATGGATGAAGCGGCAGGAATTGCACATGCGTTAAATAAAGGGCGAGAAGAAGGCATGCAAAAAGGACTTGAACAAGGCGTTCAACAGGGGAAACGTCAAATGATTCTCGGTATGCATCGTTTACAAGTCCCAATAGAAACCATTGCACAAGCCAGTGAACTCACGATTGAAGAAGTAAAAAAAATTATAGAGCAAGCATAAAAGAGGCGGACTTTGGACCGCTTCTTTTTACGAAAAAACACAACAAAGACAGTTATGCCAGACTGTCTTTGTTGTGTTTTTGATTTTGCAAGTGTTTGTACAAAATAGCATCTACCATATAAAAGAAAAGCCTATATGTATAGAGTGTGTTGTGGAAACACTCCTCAAAAAAAGATACAGCCACGATAATGATATGCTCCCCTTAAGGTAGACAGATTAAAAAATAAAAATCTGTTTTATTCTTAAGGGGAGTTTTTTCTATGTCTAAAAAACGATATCTTACTGAATTTAAGCTAGAGCTATTGCTTGCTTATAAAAAAGGAGATTATACAATTAAAGAACTTTGTAAGAAGTATCAAGTTACGAAATATTCATTCAAGGAATGGATGAAACGTTTTGAACAATATGGGATAGAGGGCCTACAAAAAAACTGGTTCTGTTGCAAAGTTTGAAAAAACATCAAGCGGTTTACAAAATGCGGTTATA
>NZ_JBMDKC010000204.1:0-3082 GCF_057809515.1 Bacillus sp. FG16 | reverse complement strand
CAGAGGAAATACACGAGACGGAACTCATCATCGCCAAAAACCGAAATGGAGCGGTCGGAACGCTGAAGTTGAACTTTGTGAAACGGACGAATGAATTTGTGGAGTGAGGGCATGAAGGTCAGTGAATTGTTAGAGTACGCAACAGCACATGGACTGGTAGGGATTGTTGCACTGATTGAATTGCTCGTGCTAGATAAACAAGTTGTGAAGTTTACGGATGATGTCGCAAAACTAGAGTATTACTATCAGGATCGGTTTCGAGTGGCGATGAATCAGCATGTGGAAGCCTACATGAGCAAGAAGAATAGACGTGTGATGACAGATGAGGAATGGAATAGTTGGATGGAACGAGTGGATGACAGATATTTGGGGTGAGAGGAATTGAGTAAATACAACAACAAAAAAGTGAACCTCGATGATTACGTGTTCGATTCACAAGCGGAAGCAAATTATTACGAAGACTTAAAAATACGCAGTGCAGGAGGCGAAATACAAGGATTTGAACGACAACCCGTATTTAAGTTACAACCAGCATTCAAGAAACATAACAAGAGCTTTCAAGCCATTACATACATAGCGGACTTCTTGGTGTACTTGCCAAATGGTGAGGTAGAGGTCATAGACATAAAAGGGGTCATTACTGAAACGTTCAACGTAAAAAGAAAGTTATTTGAATATAAATACCCGCACTTACAGCTGATTTTGCTGAAGCATGTGAAGAAATACGGTGGTTTTATCACGTTGGATGAGTACAACAAGTTACAACGAGCGGAGAAGAAAGTGAAAAAACAGAATAAAGGGAGCGGATCATAATGGCGTATATCGAATTTAAACCGGTGTTGAAGAAAGTGAACTTAAAACCTGATGGGAAGAAAGAGATTGTGTTAGAAGTAACCGATTCCTCACTACAAGGGAAATTGGATTCTCTGTCTGAAATGATTGATGCGAAAGTGTTTGTTTCGCTAGAGTCTATGCAAGTTAATTTCAATGTCACGATGAATGCGAAAACAAATGAGCCAGTTATCCAGTACGAAGTGAATGAAAAAGGCATCGTACAAGAAGCAAAATCAACATTTGAGCAAATAGAAGCAGACCTAGATATGCCAAAAGAACAGATTCCAACCCGTGAAGAAAAAGAACAAGTGGACCGTGAGGTTATCGATGCATTTATCATTAGCGGTTTAGCACCGAACTTTGAGGGGATGCTGAATAAACTTCCGGAGATTGTGAAACGCCGTCTGGAAGGAGAATCCTACTTAAAACTGGCAAATGAGCTGAACATGTCCTCGGGTCAAATTATCGAGGTAATTGATGAATACCGTAAGCGTGTAGCACCATTAGCGATAAAGTGGCATGAGTGGAAAGAACAGCAGCCAGAAACAAAAGAAGAGCCAAAGAGTGGGGAGAAACCTGAGGAAACGGCAGAGACAGAAGAAGGAGCCATTTCGAAACCATTGCAGCCATCAGAAGAATTTGAAATAACAGATGAGGACAAGTCATTTGAAGAAGAGCAAGAATAAATCCATACGGATTCAAATATTAAATCTACAAGATGAACACTGCGTAGGATGCAAGAAAATGCCGGCATACAGGAAGTCAGGGAATCGTAAGACTTCCTGGTGTGCGGATAACTGTAGGATTGGGAAGCGAATCAAACAATTAGGAGAAACCTTACTGGAAGGGAGAAATGAAACAATGGCAGAGCAGATGGCTGAAGAGAGAAATTGGGATGTATTATGTGAGAAGGCAGAGAAGTTACGGGAGCAGAAATTATCTTGGGCAAAAATTGCAGATCGTCTTGGTGTGAGTGAAAGCACACTGTATCACAATGTCGCAAAACGACGAGAGAAAAAAGAGGGCATGAGGAATCGCGCCAAGAGATCAGGAACGAAAAAGAGTATAAAAGCATTGCTCCAGGGTGCAAAAGTTATTAGGGAGAAAAATGAACATTCTGAGGAGAAAGATACTCGAATGGATCAAACGGAATTAAAAGCAGAACTTGAAAAGTTAAAAAAACAATCTCAAAATCGTGAGGAAGAATATACAACTTTACTTAATGAACGCAACCAGCTAAGCGAGAAGAAATGGGAACTGGAAGCTGAGTTACGTAAAGTGCAAATCAGAGTCGGTGCGGCAGAGGAAACAGCTGAAAGGGAACGGAAGCACCGCCTAGAATGTCAAGCAAGAGCACAAGCATTAGGCATCGCATTGAAAGCCGTATTGTAGGTGTTTCACATGAAACTTACTAAAGAAGAACGCCTCCAGCTTACCTATCAGATTGGTGATATCATCGAACAGAAATGTAGGCGGTGTTATTACAATCGCTCAGATGATGCGAGTTTCAGTATCAGCATTTGTGCGAATTGCCCGACTGGTCAGGAGTTACGCCAATTGGGTAGGTATTTTGATACGGAGCCGAGACAGCGCGCAGGGAAACCTGGAAATATTCCGGATGGATTGACCCCAGCCCGTGTAAGGGAACTCAATGACCAGGGGATTCCAGATAAAGAAATTAGTATCATGTTTGAGCGGAGTCCATCCTATGTTGGGAAAGTGAAAAATAAATGGAGAAAGCAAGGGTTATGGCAAGGTCCGAATCGGATGACCAAGGAACCAAGTAAGGAGAAAAGGGGCGAACGAAATGTTAGTCCCTCCGAATAGTGGGAAACAAATGAATGGGGATGGGTGGGCGCTTTGCCCAGTGATCATTTTACATGGAGTGTTGTTGTAAAAGATAGAAAAGTAGCTGTGCCATATAATATAACAAGGGGGAAATGAAAAATGAAGCAAATGCAAACATTCTCACATAATATGTTCGGTAATTTAGAGGTTTTTATCAAGGATGGAAAAGAGTACTTTCCGGCGATAGAGGTTGCGAAAGTTTTAGGGTACTCAAACCCTCATGATGCTGTAAGTAAACATTGTAAAAAGGACGGGGTCGCGTTTTGCGAGGTGGTTATTCCAGAGAAAAATCAAACGGTTGAAAAGAAATTCATTAACGAGCCGAATCTATATCGTCTCATTGTTAAATCCAAACTCCCACAAGCAGAACAATTTGAAAAATGGGTATTTGAAGAAGTAC
>NZ_JBMDKC010000203.1:0-3154 GCF_057809515.1 Bacillus sp. FG16 | reverse complement strand
TCATAGTGTTTCTTTGCATCGCTGTAATTTCCTACTTCCGTAGCATAAATAAATGGTAACTACTCAGCTTCCTCACGGAGGCTTTTTTGCATCTACTAGTCTGATATGTACTTTTTGTGTGAATACTAGATATATCAAACAAGGAGGTGATGATCGTGTTGAAAAAACAAGAAATTCTAGCTGTCTATCAAAAAGGACCACAGGCTATTTGCGATTTCGTTCATGATTTAGAAAATCAAATACGGGATTTAAAAGGACGCATAGAAGAATTAGAAAATCGTTCTAAAAAAAACTCCAAAAATAGTCATACCCCTCCATCTACAGATGGTTTGCGTAAACCTGTGACAAAAAGTTTACGCAAATCATCCCAGCGTCCAACCGGTGGCCAGTTGGGCCATAAAGGACATACTCTCGGTTTGACAACGACTCCGGACCATACGATTATCTATTCTCCTACGCATTGCACTTGTTGCAATACGTCCTTACACCAAGAACCTGTAAAAGGATACCGTATACGCCAAGTATATGACTTACCACCTATCCAGATAGAAGTAACAGAGCATAAAGTAGAACAAAAAGAATGCCCACATTGCCATTTTATCCAAGAATCGGAATTTCCTTCTACTGTCACGCGTCCGGTTCAATATGGGCCAAATATAAAAAGACTTGTTCCTTATTTGACGCAATATCAGTGTCTTTCTTTAAAACGGACAAAAGAATTCTTTCAAGATTGTTTTAGTCATTCGATTAGTGAAGGAACGTTAGTCAATCATACACAATCCTTTGCTTCTCAATTGCAGCCCTTTCTCCAAGAAGTAAAAGACAAGATTCTGCAGTCTGCGGTTGTCCATTTTGATGAAACAGGTATGCGAGTAGCAGGTAAAACACAATGGGTACATACTGCGAGTACACCAGAGATGACACTACAACATATTCATGAAAAACGTGGAAAAGAAGCGATGGATGCGGGTGAGATTTTGCCTTCTTTTTCTGGAATTGCGATGCATGATGGTTGGAAATCATATGATGTGTTTACAGATTGTCGACACGTTTTATGTAATGCCCATCTCTTACGAGATCTGCAAGGAATTATAGATAGTACCGGAGAAAAATGGGCCAAACACATGCAGGAGTTTCTCCAGCACGCTTTACATCAAAAAAAACAATACAAAGGAATTCTGCCAAAAGTAGAACAAAAGAAGCTGGTTACGACTTATCAATCCATATTGAAAGAAAAGGAGTTGCTTTCTTCAGATTCAAAAAAGAAAAGAAAACAGACGCCTGCTCAAAATTTATGGAATCGCTTCGTCAAATATGATGACAGAATTCTAGCATTCTTAGAACATCCAGACATTCCATTTGATAACAATCAAGCGGAACGAGATATTCGAATGACGAAAGTGAAACAGAAAGTATCTGGGACTTTCCGAAGTAAGGAAGGCGCAGAATCTTTTTGTCAGATACGAAGCTTTATGAGTACGATGAAAAAACAAAAACAATCTGTCTTACAAGCGATTGGTCAGGTGATAGAAACCGGAACGGTTCCTTGGAATCTCACAACTTCATAAGAGAATTTCTCTATTGAATCTAGAGTCTTTCCCTTCTTGAAGTTGTTTCTTTTTTATGTTTTCGAATAGGAAACATGTATTTGGTATGCCTTGTTTCTTAACTAAGCTGAGTAGTTACAATAAATGTAAAGAAATGATAATAATACTTTAAAACAGCATCCATTTTATCCAAATTCCCCAAACTAATTAAACCTTGTTCGAAGTTACCCGTCAGCATCTTATATCTAAAATCTAATAGTGAATAATACATAAGAATGTCTTGGCTTTCTTCCATCTTATCAATCTTACTATCAATATCTTTTTTTAATTGACCTGCTTTAAATACGTGTTGTACACGCATTTCTTGATACCAATCCTGTAATAATTTTGTGATTTCTTCCTTAGAAACTACTTGTACGCTCATCATATCCCCTTCTGGGTGTTTTTGCCCGAATCCCCGAAAAGGGGGAATTAGCTATATTTATGCATCATGTCAAAAAGTACACTTTATGACATAGTTAAAAATCTAGCTTTTTTCATTTCAAAAATACAACTTAATCGTATTTGAAACATGTCAACATAGTTGTCTATGTTTTGAAACACATATTTTACGAGTAACGAAAAATCCTTATAAATAAGGGTTTTTCACACCGTTTTTTCTTATTCCCCCTTTTCGAGGGGATGGGCAAAAATACCCCTTCTCGATTTTGTTTTTTTAAAATATTCAAATAAATATTATCATGTAATTATAAATATAGAAATTAGACGCCTTAATTTCTCAACACAGTTGCGAAAATTCCTATATTTTTGTAGATTAGTTGCAATCTCACATCAATCTCCGTTGCTTTCATAAAGCATATAAATTTCATTTTACTTTTTTGCTAATGTATAAATGCTTAACATATGAAAGTAGTACTCTTCATGAGAAGATGTATTTATTTTCTTTTTGTAAAACAAAATCCATTTTCTTGAAAAATATGGTTTTTTACTAATTTTAACGCCCTCTTCTTTTAATTCTCGAAATACCGATAACCAATATTGAAAATGATTTTTTCCTTCCTGATAAAACGTAGGGTAAACTACATCCTCCAAAACTGTAATAAGCTGATGATTATTAGAAAATATAGCAATAGTCTGTTTAGAACTATTGTATTCAGCCACAAAACCTAATTCCCCAATAATGCTTTCTAATTGATGTAACTGTTCCCTAAATAATTTTTGTTCTTTTTCCAGATTACCATTAGACTTATACACTTCAATTCTAGCCATCATGTAATCAATGTTTAAAACTTTTGCTATAACACTCCGATGTGTTCCGCCCTCTTCCACATAATAGACATCTAAATCTTCATAGTAATTAAAAACAACGTCTGCATTTTTTCTTATTATCAAATCTTTAAATTGTTGGATACCATCCTGTTGAATCCTTTTTAAATTTTGTGTAGTTCTATTCAAACCATATAACTGGTTTAACCAATTTCCCTCACTTCTTTTCGTATTCGCAACTCCCATAAATTTTTCCATTGGAACTAAAACATATTTTTCTGTATCTCCTGTATTTCCTTCTGCAAACCACCGTTTTAATGGTAATGGTGGTACATTTGTTT
>NZ_JBMDKC010000202.1:0-3157 GCF_057809515.1 Bacillus sp. FG16 | reverse complement strand
TTCAACCTTCATTAGTCCTTGGTTCTGATAATAGAAAATACGCTGGTACAGGATCGTTTTATATTTATCAAGTCATGCCAAGAATTAATGGAGTCGATCAACCTTCTAAAGCGTATGCGAAATTTGGGATTTCTAAAGGGGAAAATGCAGAAGGTACCAATATATGGTCATCATATATTCAAATGCAGAATGACGGTGGACATCTGTATGCATATGCAGCCGGAAGATTATACTTTGATAATTTGAATGATATTATTTTCAACTCAGAAGGATGGGCTCCTGGGTACGGCAAGTTTATAGTGACGACCACAGAACCGCATTTTTATACAAATAATAGAGGCGAATTCTATTTCAAAAGAAAAAATGCGCTTGGGGTTAGATCTATCTATTTTTCAGCTGGTGAGAATGATGACGATTTAAATTTAGCAGATATAAAGATAAGAGCAAGTTATGTAACTGGTTATGATAACGGACTACAAATAAAGAATGGTATTGGTGGTCAATGGCGAGATATAGAATTAAGAACACTACGAGCGAATGAAAATGTACATGCCAATGGTCAAATGTGGGCGAAAGCATTTAATCCTACGTCAGCTAGAAATATGAAAGAGAATATAAAAGACATTCCGTTCTCGGCTCTTGATAAAATCATGAGTTTAGCTATCAAACAGTACAATTTCAGAGACGACATGTATGATCTGTATCAAATGCGTGTGAACAAACCAGAGGAACAAACAGAACCATATACAACAAAAGAAATTGAAACGTATTTCGGTATGATTGCAGATGATACTGACGGTATATTTACAGACAAAGAGAAAAGAGCCATTAATTTATATAATACTGTTTCTATTCTTATTGCAGCGTTCCAACAGTTGTATGATGAATTCATATCGTTAAAGGAGCAGGTTAGGCAGAATACTGAAGAGTTACATGTAGTTAAAGAAGAAAATAAACAACTAAAAGAGCAAGTCACTACACTAACAAAAGATGTGTCCACATTAAAAGATGTAGTTCAAAATTTAATAAGTGAGAAACCGAAGCAGCTATAAGCTGTTTTTATTTGGCGCAACATACAGCATGGGCATAAAAATGGCTACCATGCATTCACTATGAAAAAGGTTGTTTCATAGTATATAGAGATTGTCTTATTAAGATTTCAAAAAGGACGTGAATGCATTGGAAGATGTATATGCAAAAATCGATAGCTTAAAAGCAGAACAAAAAGAAATCATGCGAGATATTCGTAATTTAGAAACTCGTACAACGATAAACGAAAAAGATATTTCTACCATCAATAAGCAATTAGAAAAAATCAGTCTAAATACCACTTGGATTTTGCGCATTGTAATTGGTGCAGTTGTTATGACAATTTTAGGATTGATACTAAAAGGTGGCATGTAAAATGTAAGATAGCTGTATGAGTGAAAGAGAGACAAGCGTCTCTCTTTTTCTTTTGGAAAGGAGTTGAAAAACATGACAATTGAAATAGGCGTGTTGATTGCAGTGCTATCACTTGCCATTAGCTATTTTGGCTACGCCCTGAATAAATCTAAATCCATCAAGGCAGATGGACAACAAAGTGCCGAGGTAAAAGCAGAACTTGGTTATATTCGAAAAGGTGTGGATGATATCCGGATTGATTTAAAAGCAAGTGAAAAACAAATGGTAGCCCTGGGAGAACGAGTCACGAGGGTAGAGGAAAGTACAAAACAAGCGCATAAACGCTTGGATACAATCGAAAAGGAGACAGATTAGACATGACAAAAGAAAATATGCAAAAACGATTAGGTAACTGGAAAACATGGGTGGCACTTGCCTCCCTCTTGGGATTTATTTGTGCGAAGGCTGGGCTACTGGAGACAAAAAGTTTTATCGATGAAGTGTTACCGTATCTTTTCACACTTGGTGTCGCTTTAGGAATCTGGAGTGACCACGAAGGCACAGCACAAACAGACAAATAAAAACAAAGAGAACGCATCGCCAATCGGTGGTGCGTTTTTCTATGGGAGGAGAAACAAAAATGAAACGATTACCGGGGATAGTTACAATATTATGTATGGTATTTTCACTGTCTACAAGTGCTTTTGCCGATAGAATACTTCTGATACCTGATGCACCGAAAACACCATACAGGAGCGGTGTAGGGGCATATGAAGGAGTGGTTGCCCACAGTACGGCAACACCTGAAGCGCCAGCTATTAACATTCAACGTTATGAAACTCGTACCTGGAGAAATGCATTCGTTCATTACGCAGTGGATTGGAATGAAACCATTCAAATTGCGGACACAAGATACATTGCGTATGGTGCAGGACCAGGAGCTAATAAACGATTTGTCCATGTGGAATTATGTGAGACGGCTGATTACACGAAGTTTAAGCGTAGTTATGAGCAATACGTAAAGCTGTTAGCAAAAATCTTAAAAGATAACAATCTATCCGTAGAAAAAGGGTTGTGGACACATAACGATGTGAGGAAGTATCTTGGCGGTACAGATCATGAGGACCCGATTGATTATTTACGTAGCCATGGTGTATCAGAAGCTCAATTTAGAAGTGATGTGCAGCGAGTGTATAACAATGGTGAGATAATGGAAACAACAGGTGAAGGTAGTCCGGTCGTCCACACGCAAGGAATTGCCTATATTTTTGGAAACAATGTAAATCTACGTAAAGGACCAGGAACAAATTATGAATTGATTCGTCAACTGAACACATCAGAATCGTATCAAGTATGGGCTGAAAAAGACGGATGGCTGAATCTGGGTGGCAATCAATGGGTGAAACATAGTCCAGATTACATTCGATTTGAGACAAAAGAGTCAGCAAATCCAGTGATAGGGAAACGTGTGGTTTCAAAAGTAGATAACCTTCGGTTTTATGATACACCGTCATGGCAGGGTAGCGCTGTAGCGGGTACATTGGACGCAGGGGAAGGATTTACAATCGATGAAAAGGTAAGTGTGGATGGCTTCACGCAATTTAAAGTGCACAATTCGAAAGGGCGCACATACTATATGACATCAAACGAAGACTATGTGTATGTGAAATAGGGAAGAAAGAAAAAGGAGGTTTCGCCTCCTTTTTTTAAACATGAAACATGGCTGCTGGTACATCCTCTTTCATAATCCACTCTAATATATCAGGTAGTAGCA
>NZ_JBMDKC010000201.1:0-3163 GCF_057809515.1 Bacillus sp. FG16 | reverse complement strand
TCACTGAAACCTCTTCTTCCATCACGATTTCTTCTTGTTTTTCCTTCACTAAATCCGCAAATTTTTCTACCTGCTTTTCGTCTGTTACTTCTTCTGCTATGACCGCTAACTCTTCTTTTTGATCTATAATCTTGGCTTGTTGGTTCACTAGTAAAATATGTGATACTTTTTCAATCCTTGTGACAAATTCTTCCGCATTCACTTGTTCAATTCGATGAATATGCGGATGCTGTTCTACAATATACTCTCGTAATGCTTCCATCGTTGCTTCAGGATGTTTTTCAAACTGTTCTGTTACCACTTCTTGAAAATTCTTTTTTATCGTATCCGTAGGTATTTCAGCTTGTTGTTTTACTAAGAGGGTTTTTTCAAGAGGCTGTGGCATAGTAGGTTCTTCCACTGTTTTTTCTTGCACCACTTCTTTTTCTATAAGCTGTTCCTTTTCTTGTACAACCGTCTTCTCATTATCCTTTTCTCGTAACGTTTCCTTTTGATACGGTCTCGCTTGTTCCAGTTTTTGATTCAATTCTTGACTCTTTGTAAGGATGAGATTATTTACACGAACTACTCCATCAATTAATCTATTTTTTGTATACTGTTTCACTTGCCCTGGTGCTTCTTTTACCGTTTGTACATTTTGTTTCACTTTTTGCATAAAGGTTTCTTTTAAGGTTTGATAACTCTGTTTTACATTTTCTTTTAAGGTATGAATGGCTTCTTTCCACGAAACCCCCTTCTCTTTCTGTTCATAGTATTGATGAAGGGTTTGTTCTAAGCTCTTCACATGCTGATCTAATAACTCTTTCACATCCTCTTTGGTCAATGTAGAACCTTTCGGATTTTCTAAATCGCTTTCAATCAGTTGTTGCACGTCCTTCATACTTTTATTCAATACGTTTTTTACTGTAACCGTTTGTAAATTGTCACGTAACACTTCCATTCCCTTTGCTAACCCTTTTTCTTCAGAAAGGTGATGTTCATATTCAAATGCCTGATTGACCTCATACACACCCGACTGTAAACGCTGTAAAAAGGTAGATTCTTGTAACGTCTTCATCGTCTCGCTGACAGTGCGTTCGGATACCTGTGTTTGTTCTGCGATTTCTTTTTGTGTCATATGCAATTGGTTTTTCGCATCTAATCGTTCCATCACAAAATTTAATACTTGGATTTTTTTCTCCCCTTGTAACTGTAAATCCAATAGCGCATTCCAATTTCTATCATGTTTCATTTTCATATAAACCACTCCCTCTGCATAAAATAATTAATTGATATATCCTTCTTCACCTAAAGGCTGTTGGATACTAATGTTTCCTACAATCCATTTTTTCTTTTCAGGACTATATACCATCTCAATATCTAATACCATTTGCATGGTACTCGTTACACCGTTTACAGTCGTATTAATCCACACACTAGAAAACACATTCGCTTTCTCACCATTTTGCACAGCTGTATAGTATAACTTGACATCTTTTATAGCTGAAACAATCGTTGTTTCTGGTGGTGTTTTTTCTGGCTTCTTTTCTTCTCCTGCTGGCTTTAACTTCCCTCTTACAGACTCTGTTGTATATGCATCAATTTTTGACCACCCTTGTTCACCTTTTGACGTATCATACGTAAAGAAGGCTCGTAAAAAGGCGTCTGTATCTTTTTTTACTTTTGTTTCCTCATTGTTCTCTTTTGCCTGCACCTTCTCTTTTAAACTGGTATTTTCTTTCAAAACTTGTTTATATTTTGTTTCATATACTTTCACCTCCCCTTTTTGTTTCCAAGCATACCCTATTAATATCACTATACCTATAGATAAAATCAGAATTGCTATACTACGTCTCATTTTCATTCACCCTTTCTCATCGTTATTGTACTCGACCAAACCCTGCGAGATGTTGCTGCCAATACGGTTTATTTAAATCAGCATAATCAAGGGGGTCACCAGCATGATACATTTGCATATTCCCTTGATAAATACCTACGTGCGTAATATATGTCCCTGAATTATATGTTCCATGGAAAAACACTAAATCTCCGGGCTTTGCTTCTTCAGCAGAGATACGTTTTGTTTGATTCCATTGCATTTGTGCGGTTCGATCTAATTGCACACCTGCTGTTCGGAATGTCCACTGGGTTAAACCACTACAATCAAAACTTGCAGTTGGGCTTGCTCCGCCAAATACATATTTATAACCTTTATATTTAATGGCTTCAGCCATAACTTTTTGAAAAAATTCGTCTCCAACAGCTCCACCACCAGCAATTTCACTCGTTTGATAGTATTTCAAAACTTTTTCAACATAGCTATAATCACCATAACAAAATGGACTTCTGAATCCACATTGTGTGCGCCCATTTGCCATTTTTAAGGCAAAACTTTTCGCTAATTCTAGAGTATATTCCCCGCCATTACTATTAATATAGTTCAAAAATCCCGGGCCAAAATTATATGTTTGAAGGGCTAATTTTATTCGATTGATATCAGATGGACTCTGCACATTTGCTATTGTAATAGAATGTTTGAATTCTTGTACGCCAGCCCATATGCTGTAGTCCGGGTCTGTGATTCCGTTTTGAATTTTCGGGTACTTCGTGTTAAAAGCGCCCTCTGCCGATTGCATGACATCGAGCAAACGTCCGCCGCTCTCCTGCATAATTAAACTTAGCATTAACGGTACATAGGGCTCTACACCAAATTCTTGGGCGTATTTACGAACCGTAGGTTCCCATTTTAGAACTTCAGGTGGAACAGTTGTTGTTCCTGTCCCCATTGGTGTTTGTGGCTTACTCCCTCCTCCCCACATCAAACAGATGAAGAGACTAAACAAAACCAGTATGCCAATCAGTATAAGCTTCCAATTTCGTACAACGGTTACGGTTGCTTTGATATACACGGTTCATCATCTCCTCTTCATCAGCACTTGACGTGTCATAAATTTCATCATACTTCCTGTACCACTTGCCACACCTGTAGAATAGACAAATTTTTGTAAAACAGCTGGTGTTGTCACAACCCCTATTAAAATACCTGTTCCTAAAATGGCGTGACCAGATAACATACAATTAAGACCTAAATATAAGAAACTGACTTGGGCGGCTGCTGTTCCCACAATGGCAATCGTTTCTCTCCACCAAGTTGAATACATATCCATCTCTTCATTTAAAGCGG
>NZ_JBMDKC010000200.1:0-3178 GCF_057809515.1 Bacillus sp. FG16 | reverse complement strand
TAGTCATCTTTTGTATCTTTACGCAACGTGTAATGGGCCACCTTGTTCCCACGAATTGGTATCAGTATATCAAGTGTACGGTCCCCTACAATACGTGTATACATGTTAGATGAAGTGTTATGGTTCCGAAGCAATTCAATCAAATCCCGTTGATTCGGAAGGAATTCTGTAATTGTAGTTAAATCCACTCCTTCTAATTTCTTTCCAGCTTCAATTGCCTTTTGAATAATCGTAAATTCATTTGCAGACTCCACGGCTCCATCACTTGCTAATGATTCATTTACTACAAATAAGAACTTTTGTGTATCAATCATTCTATCTTCTTCCTCAATGTGGATCTGTGCAATAACATTACCCACTGAAGATAATGTTTGTGTTTTTAATAGAATTTGATACTTTCCTTTTAAAACGTTAATTGGCTGGCAATCGTTCTGAAAAACTCGTGTCCCATCTGATTTTTTAAATGATATCCGTACTGCTTTCGCCTGACTTAAATCTAGTTCCGCTCCCTTATTTGTTATCGTTAGTAACAATTTAGCGGAATTTCTATCATTTTGTGAAAAGCGAATGGTATGAGTCGTGGATGCATCACTCACTAAATCAACATTTATTTCATGTGTTTTGAATGTCATATAACCACTCCTTTACATAATAAAAAAAAACAACCGATGGCTGCTCTAGTTTTTCATTTATTCATTTTTGTACCCATTCTTTTCATGTGGAAACATCGTTTGTTAGGGTCACAACTTGACTTGTTCGTGTAATGACTTGCTCTTTTAGTTGTTTATTTTCTTCTTTAACTACCTGTAACGCTTCAGCATGCTGCTTAACCTGCTCCTTTAACGATATGAATTCACAATACAGCTGTTGGAAGGCTGCAATAAGAATAGAAACAGTATTATATAAATTAATGGCGTGCTTCTCTTTATCTGTAAATATATCGTCCGTATCGTCTGCAATCATACCAAAATACGTTTCAATCTCTTTTGTTGTATATGGTTCTGTTTGTTCTTTCGGCTTGTTCACACGCATTTGATACAGATCATACATGTCGTCTCTGAAATTGTACTGTTTGATAGCCAAACTCATGATTTTATTAAGCGCCGAGAAAGGAATGTCTTTTATATTCTCTTTCATATTTCTAGCTGACGTAGGATTAAATGCTTTCGCCCACATTTGACCATTGGCATTTACATTTTCTTGCGCTCGTAGTGTTCTTAATTCAATATCTTTCCATCCTTTACCCATCATATCTTTAATCTGTAATCCGTTGTTATAACCTTGTACAAAACTTGATCGTATCATTGCATTACCCATGATTAAATCATGATCGGAGGCGCCGTTTACGAAATGTATTTCATAGTCACTACCTTTTCTTCTGAAAGTAAACTGCCCCCAGTTATTTGTAAAAGAATGTGGTTCAGTTGTCGTTACAAAGAAGTGACCATATCCTGGAGCCCATCCTTCAGATTCAAAAATAATATCATTCAAGTTTTTAAAACGAAATTGTCCATCTGAATATACACTCAAATGTCCACCATCATTCTGCATTTGAATATAATTTGACCAAATATTAGTCCCTTCTGCATTTTCTCCTTTAGAAACCCCAAATTTTGCATACGCTTTAGAAGGTTGATCGACTCCATTCATTCTTGGCATGACTTGATAAATATAAAACGATCCTGTACCTCTGTATTTAATATTGTCAGAACCAAGGACGAGTGAAGGTTGGATACTTCCATCATTTGTTTCCATAAATCCTAGATAGCCACGTGGCTTATCCGAATCGAAAATCTTCATGTCTTGCTTATTTATTTCAACAAATCTATTTCCACTCGTTTTAAGTGTTACTCCTTCTAACACTTGTCCTTTTATATGGCTCGCTGTAATAAAACCTTTTAAGTTAATCCTGTTCGCATTCAACGTAATGTTTTCTTTGCTCATATTAAATGCTGCGATTACATCATTTTCTTTTACAGATATACTAACGCCCTTTTCCGTTAATTGAAGACGGGTTTCCATATCTCTTACATAAGAATCTTTTGCAAATTGTCCATTTGCTTGCTCTTTTGTATATACCTCTGCCTTTTTGGCCGAAGCATTGATACCTTGTTCATTGATAGTAAATCGATTATCAATCAAAGTCATTTTTTGATTAAATTGCTCCGTTGCAAGCTTATTAGCTAATTCATCTAATACATCTTGTTTATTTTGATTTACTGTTTGCTTCAACTCAGGGATTTTAAATCCAGCAACATAATCCTCTACTTGTTTCAGTTCAACTTTTGCATGGATTGCTGTTGCCTGTTGTTCAAGTTTTACATTTGCTTCAGTAAGCTTTTTTCCTTGATCTGATACGACATGATTTAAATTGCTCACTGTGGAAGATAATCCAGTTGCTGTTTGTTCTATAGATGTAACTTTTTTATCAATGGTACCTTGTTCATTTTTTAAATCCGTAACGGTACGCGAAAAGCCTTGAAGTGTTTCTTTGACTTCGTTAAATTGACCAGCAACCTCATTTTTTACTGATTCAATATCGGGTACAACAGGGTCCCAAATACCATCCTTCCACAGTTTTAAAGTACCAGGCTTTCCGTTAGAAATATCTTGCCAAAGTGTCTTTCTGTCTTTTAGCCCAGTTTTCGGCGGATTCTTAGCTTCAATGATGTCTACCATGTTATTTTTAAGGTTCTCTTGAACTTTTTCAGCCAATGTTTTCGCTGCTTCGGATTCTTTCTTAGCATGACTAGCTGTTTCATTTGCATCTTTCACCAATTTATCTAGCTGATCCAGCATTTCTTGTTTATTTCCTAAAGATCCTAAAATTCGATTGTAAATCTTTCGTAGTTCTTCGTTTGGATCAGTCATTTCACGATAATCACCAAACACATATTTATCTTGTGTAGGATCCGTAAAAGATTCATCACCGGCAATTACACGCGCTTCAAGATATAGCTTAGGTGTGAAGCCTGTATCTTTGATTCGGATTGTATCTCCTTCATTGATTAGTTCATGCGCTAGTCCGAAAATACGACCGATTGATTGCGCCTCTACTTCATACGAAACGGAAGAAGTAATACGTTTTTTCAGTTCTATTTCCATTAACGTCATTAAACGTTCTGGCGTCATATGTAACTCTTCTGTTTCTGGCGTATAAAAACCAAACTTATGCTTA
>NZ_JBMDKC010000020.1:0-67547 GCF_057809515.1 Bacillus sp. FG16 | reverse complement strand
AAATCAAAATGATTCCAGAATGTTGGGAACCCCTAAAGGGTTTCCCAACACTCTGCAAAAAAGAATCCCAATGGGATTCTTTTTTTCTAATTTGTAATAGCGTATATTTTCACTGTGAATTTGCTAGTGGCACCAATTGGACTTGCAATATAATATTTAGTATTTGTGTAAGCTTCAGTCCTAGATTCATGTGAAATATTTTTCCAACGAGTAGAATCTATTCCTAGAGAAACATCAATCATTACATTGAAAGAAATAGTATAAGGATAATCTTTTTCTGAAGGCTCAATAACCCATTTTAATTCTTTGGTACCTACAGGTAAACTATCAATTTTAAAGTTTTGGCTGGATCGATTTTGTTGCCCTGATAAAGGACTAGATTCAGATGATATTTGTGAAATTAATATTTCTTTTTCATTTGAATGTATACCATTTAATTTAATGATACTATCAATTAAACCTGGACCGGGAAAATCAGCCGCGATGATACCAGAATGTTTAATTGCGCCTTGTTGTAAGAGTTCGGTCCCAAGTGTATTCATCCCCCCATAGTATACTTGTCCGTTTCTATCGCGAGGGAAATCACTCCACGCATTAGTGGAATTCGTTTGAATCAATTTAGGACTACTGTCAGTATTTCTGCTTTCTTTTCCGCTTGCAACAAACCAAGGATATACATTATTTAAAAATGCGGCTGCGCCTCCCGTACCACTAAAATGGTTGAGATAAATTTTTCCATTATTAAAATTAATATTTGTATTATGTAGATGGTTTTTTATCGCAATCCATTTTGTATATATTTCATCTGGTCCGCTTCCAATTTCAAATTTATCTTGTATATTCAAACCTTCGTAATCAATCCCGTACAATTGAGCGGATGTAAAGTTTTGTAAGATTACAATTTTTCCGCGGGTACCTCCTAAAGTAGGGTTATTTCTATCTGAAGTTGGTACGGAATTAGGATCCCAAAAATATGAAGCATTAACGTTTTTATATTTTAAAAATATCTCCTCAAATGATAGAGATCCACTTTCAGGAGTAGTTTCTTCTTTTAAGCGCATTAATATTGTTTCTGTTGGATGATCTTTTAAAAATTGAATGGTCTCTTTTAATACATCTTCAAACACAGCTTTTTGATTTACAACGCCATGATACATTGTAAAAGAATCTTTTACACGTTTAACACGCATATCTACATATCGAATTCCGGAATTTAATTGTTGGGATAAACTCATAGTTTGATTTCTTGTCAAATTTTCATCAAGAAAACTCGCTCCATGTAAAGCCATCGTACCGTGAGTCCCTGGAATAGATATTTCACTTATTTTTGTTGAATCTTCTATTTTCGACATCCACGATGGATTTTGATACCCTATATTGGATTCATAGGAGTAACCTGGATGACTATCAGCTAAAATAGTAGATGGTGTACTTAAACTTGCTAGTGTAATACAAGTAAGGATACTAATTTTAAAGAAATTTCTCATTTTTATTTTGTTCATTTTTTCTCTCCTGACCTTTAAACAATTGTTAGATGATTTTCTACTATATTTATTGTTTTTCATTCTTAAGATAATAAATTTTTGTATTTAAAAATAATTAACAATAGGGGGAGTAAGTTATTTGAGACTTTAATAATTTTTTATTATAAATTTTCCCTAATAGCCAAACGGATTCTTGAAAACTCGAAGTATAGCCTCCAAAAAACAACTGTTTATCGTATTAAATACAAACAAAACAGAAGTCCTAAAAAAGACTTCTATTTTGTGACATATAATGAATGATAAAGTGGTAAACAAATCAAGATAATGTGATTGAGTGGTAAAAATTTATTAATAGCTGTTTTAGAATCTCTTATAACAAGGCTGATTACAAAAAGCGGATCTCTATACTGCTAATAAAAATTGAAAAATTCTACTCATTAAAACTTAGACTAACTACAGTTGCAATTGATTGGGCTGCATGTTCCCAGCTTCCATCTATAACTTTACCAATCTGCTGACCAAGTGCATTTAAATCATTTGGATTAACTGGAATTCCATTATACGCAGCAAGAATTGATAAAAGTGGAGCAGCAAATGGTGTCCAACCACCTCTATCAATATTAAATACAGGTTTATCTAGTACCTTTCCATCTTGTACTGTAAACTCATAATAAAATTGATCATCTGGACGAAAACTTAAATGATGAGAGATTTGCCCCTTAACATATTTTTTTCCTGCACCTAGATTTACTACTTCTATTTCTTTTACATTAAATTCATGTTCAAATACTTTGATTTTTTTGACTTCTGGACCATTTAAGGCAGCTTGAACGGCTGTTTCCAAATTGTTTTGTGCAAAAGGTTGAATACTTAATTGTGCCTCTTTTGGTTGAATGGGAGCCTCCTTTTCTGTAGCAAACACTGAGGTAGTAGGTAGTGCACCTGTAGCTAACGTAGCTGCAAGTGCTGTTGTCATAATGATTTTTCGTTTCATCTTCATAGTTTTCCTTCCTCTCTTAAAGTTATGATATATAATTTTTTAAGATTGACACGGTACAATTTTTTCATAATGTACGCAAAAAACTAGTTTAAGAACTATGTGAAAAAATGTGTCAGAAAATTAAAATTAATTATATATGTATTTTAAATAATATCTATCTACACATGTTTTTTCAATTTTTAGACAAATTAAACAGTAATTACTACATAAGAATCAATTTAGCACTTTATTTATCTATACATTTCCTATAAACACATTTAGTTCATAGTAAAAGTAATATATTTGATATTAAATGTCTTGCATAATGCGATAAAATTTCACAATTTTATCGCATTATATACAAAAAATGAAGAATTTAAATAAGTATGGTCCCAAAATTCGCAAGAAAAGAAAGAGAACTGCTATTAATACAGTAGAAGAATTTCAAGAAATTTTGAGCAGTGTTCACCAAATAGTTGATATAAGAGATGTATCGAGTTTTGCTGCAGATCATATTGAGAAGTCAATAAACATACCTTATAAAAATTCTTTCACAACTTGATGTGGATGGTTATTAGATTATAAAACAGAAACTTTAATAATTTTATATGAGGAAAAGGTTAAAGTGGAGGCAGTTATTAGAGAATTTGAATCTATTGGGTTAGATAATATTATTGCTTTTGCACCCTAAAAAGTAATACAGAAACTTAATAGATTTGAAAGTTACAAAGAAAAAACATCGATTGAATTATATCCGTATATAAAAAGTGGAAGTGTTAAGGTTATCGATGTGCGTAGTACAGCAGAGTGGGAGGAAGGAAACCTTCATGATGCAATATATCACTTTAGGCAATCTATTTGAACAATTAGATTATATACCGAAAAATTGTTCAATAGTTTTGCAATGTCGAACCGGATTGCGTTCCCTTATAGCAGCTAGTATTTTACAAAGAGCTAGTATAAAGGAAGTAGTGAATTTAAAGGGAGGATTTCTTGCATGGAAAGAAGAAGGGCTTCCTTATACAATATGCAATCTCAATGTGTAGGAAAATGATAGGTAAGAATAATTAAAAGAAGTTATAGATGAAGTGTTAGACAAGGAAATCATAATTATTGTAGCTTCAGGAAATACATTAGGATTATTAATTGATTATCCGGTTAGATATAAAAATGTAATATATGTTTCAGCATTAAAGAATTTTACAGTGGATCCATCTTTTACGGAATGGCAGTGTTAGAAGACTTAGGCATTATCAATAAGAACCCAATAAAAAAATTCTTGGATACAAGAGAATTTTTTATTGCGAATAGTGAGGGTGGGAGGCGGTACATTACATATGGGAAAAGGTAGAAGTAATAATGCTGGTAAAAAGAAACCGAAATTTGATGATTCATCTAATTTCGCTAAACAAAGCCAACCGACAGAAAAGAAGAAGAAATAAGCACAGGGGCTCTCTTGATTAAGGGAGCTCCTGTTAAAAGTATATTGACGTTCTACAACAACATATCGATGGATTAATCCAATAGTCATAAATACAAGGTTTAAATTCTTACGAATGGCACTTAATTTAATATTATTGTCCCACTTTTTTATACTTATTGAAACGTTAAATTCATTTGAAATGCTCTCTTAATGGACTTCAATTAAAATTTTTTAAACCTAATGGGACTTACCATTAAGAGAGCAAGGGTTAATGTAATCCATGTATTGCTATATGAAAACAATCCCATACCAGCCAATGATAATCCTGCAGCTGGAATAGGTAATCCCTTAAAATATCCAATAGTTGGTTTAATACTAAATTTAGCTAATCTTAAAGCACCCATTGTTGGGAAAAGGATAAATGCCAAAGAAGTTAAAATAGAAGGTGTTGCTATCGTATGAAATAAAAGCGCAGGAGCGACGCCGAAACTAACAATATCAGCTAAGGAATCCAATTCTACACCAAACTCACTATTCACTTTTAATTTTCTCGCAATTCTTCCATCAAGAAAATCTAAAACAGCTGAAAAGAAAATGAAAATAGAGGCTAATCCCAAATATTCACTCATATTTAAGGTGATTGAGAAAACACCACACAATAAATTTCCAATCGTAAATAAATTTGGTATAACTTTCACAATCTGATTAAACAAGTTTGTTCCTCCTAAATTAATTAAACTTCACATTTCTGTAGCGATTTCTATATATTCTTCCGTTATTCTTAAAAATATATGACTATTGTATTACTGTAAGCTAATTAAATTTCGATAAGAGAAAAATCGACTTCCTAAACGTTACGCTGATTTATAATAATGTTTAATCATTTTCGGTACGCGTTATTGAATATTAGCACCTGATAGTTGATATTTCGAGTAGTCAGGGATTTTCCGGTTCTGGTGCAAAAAATTCAAGGTAATTAAAAATAATCTCTAAAAAGGAGACATAATGATACTATTATTCTAAAAAGGTTCGTGGTTGGTATCGAATATAAAATGGGATTTTTATACAAAAAAGCACCCGAAAGGGTGCCTTTTGTATCTCTTAAAATGACTGAAGATGCGTATACTTGAGTTCATTAGGTAGTTAGAGACTATCTTTAACGAAAATGTTGAATAGTTCATAATCATTATATATATCGATTTAGTAATGATTAGGGGTTTAGAAAGTTCCATGGAAAGTACATATCAACCTCATTGGAAGATTGGAAATTTAATAACTGGTGATACATTTTACTTAACGCAACATTTTGGTACGCAAATGAAAAATTTTAAAGTCCACACAAATGGTACCCTAGAACGATTTCAAACAATAGAACTAGAATTAAAATAAAATTTTTGCAGGATCAATTAAATTCATTTCTTGTTATGCAAACACATTTTCAGCGGAACTAACTTCTTTACTATTTTGCGCAGGACAGACTTTATAAAAAATGGCTACGTTTCCTGATTTTGAAATAATCCTCTTAAATTGCAATTCTGCTTTTCTAAAAGCTTTACTGCATCAACAATAGAAGTAATTGCTAAAAAATTTTTTCAAATAAAATTTATAAAAACTTGATAGGCGATACCAAGTGTAAATACCGTAGCTACTATATGTGCAGTCCATTTAGGCATATTTAAATTTAATACGGTATTGTACAAGATCCCATATACGATACAAATGATTAATACAAATGCAATGAATTGAAGAACTAATAAAAATAGCGGTTGTTCCATTTATTCTCACTTCCTTTATTTAATATATTAATATAATTTATTTGGAAGTGAAAGTTTTATTTCTATGAATTTCCAAAAATATGATATGAAAGGAATAGTGATAATCACAAGAATTACTGCAAAATATACTGTAACTAAAAGTATTATTACGAGATCAGTAAAATAGTAAAGAAGGTCACCATTCACGGCGACCTTCTTTACTATGCGTTATATCCAAATAATTTTAAATCTTCTCCTGAATCTGAAATGATTTTCTCAAATCGTAATCCTACTTTTTCTAAAAGCTTTCCTGAGGCGATGTTATCTATAGAAGTAATTGCTACAATTCGTTTCATGCCGAGCTTTTGTACACCGTATTCGATTATCGCAGAAGCTGACTCGTAGCCATATCCTTTTGAACGGAATGTTTCTAAAAAGGCAAATCCGATATCAACGTCTTCTAATGAATCTCTTTTAATAAGGCCACACATACCAAGTGGAGTGAGATCTTCTTTGCGTTCTACTAAGTAAAGGCCAAATCCGAGTTTGTTATACATATCGATAGGACCGTTTACAATATAATTTTTTGCATCTTCTAAGTTTCTAACTCCTTTGTCACCGATAAACTGAATCCATGCAGGATCGTTTACTAAATCAAGAATAAAAGGAGCGTCTTTTATATCAAACCAACGAAGATTAAGACGTTCAGTTTTAAGAACTATCAATTATTACACCACCTTTAAAAAGTTATAACAATTAGTATGGATTGTGTAAAACAAAAGTGCAACATATTTTAATAGGGGTGTTTGTTCACATAAAGTTCGTTTGTTTTGTATAGAGAGATATTTTATAATTAGGATTGATTGTAAAGAGTGAGATGCTTATACAATGACTCCTAGGTGACTAGGAGTTTTTACTATATAACTATCATTATTACTAAATATGACACACTACACATTCTACTCAAGGAGGTACATAATGAAGAAATTATATAATGCATCGTTTACGTATTTGATTATCGGTTTATTATCAGGGATTTTCGCCAGGGAGTATGGTAAGTATAAAGGGATTTTAGGATCTACTTTATTAAATCTTTTGCATACACATACACTTGTACTTGGATTTTTCTTCTTTTTAATTGCTTTAGGATTAGCAAAAGTATTCGCGTTTCATGAAGTGCAAGGGTTTAATAAGTGGTTTGTTTTACATAACATTGCATTAACATTAATGTTAGGTTCGCTAGCAGCGAGAGGGCTTCTTCAGTTAAATGGAGCTGACTTTAAAGGGTTAACTTATATTGTAGGGTTTTCTCATTCGTTGATGGCAGTTACTTTAATTTGGTTTATGTTGTTAATAAAAAAATCGTTTAAAATGTAGTAAAAAAAGAACTTGTAGCGTGTGCTGCAGGTTCTTTTTTGTATGTTCAGATTTAAATAATCTCATTTTTCTAATTATTTTATATAAAGATGGTATACTTGTTTTAAAATTAAAAAGGAGAGTTGATTATGGAAATAACAATTGAACATGTAGTAAATGAATTAAAAGGCATACTTCCTGAAGATCGAGTAGTAATAAATATGACAGTAAGAGAGTTACATAGTAAAGATGAATCTTACCATGTTAGTAGTTTACCTGATGTAGTTGTTTTTCCAAAAACGACCGAAGAAGTTAGCTCGATAATGAAAATAGCGAGTCAGCATGGGACAGCTGTCGTTCCATTTGGAGTAGGGTCCAGTTTAGAGGGACATGTAATTCCTTACGAAAAAGGAATTACAATGGACTTTTCTCTTATGAATAAAATACTTGAAATAAGAGAAAAGGATTTTCTTGTGAGAGTACAGCCAGGGGTGACGCGCTCTCAGCTTAATAAAGAATTGAAAAAGTATGGATTATTTTTTAGTGTAGACCCAGGAGCTGATGCAACGTTAGGAGGAATGGCTGCTACAAATGCGAGCGGAACGACAGCGGTAAAGTATGGTGTAATGCGTGATCAAGTGCGAGATTTAGAAGTCGTTCTTGCTGATGGAGAAGTAATACATACCGGGAATTTAGCGGCGAAGTCATCATCAGGTTATCATTTAAATGGTATTTTCGTAGGATCAGAAGGAACACTTGGATGTTTCACGGAGTTAACTTTAAAAGTATACGGTATACCAGAACATGTTATGGCTGCGAGGGCATCGTTTCCAACTATAAATGATGCAGTAGAAGCTGTAATTAACATATTACAAGCAGGTATTCCAATCGCGAGAATTGAACTCGTTGATGAATTATCTATGAAACAAGTAAATCATTACAATGAAACAAGTTACAGAGAAGAACCGACACTGTTTTTAGAGTTTCACGGCAATGAAGCAGGGTTAAAGCAAGATATTGAATTTACGCAAGAAATCGTTCTTGATCATAAATGTATAGAAATTGCATTTGAGACGGAAACAGCAGCGAGAAATAAACTGTGGGATGCAAGACATAACTTAGCGTACTCTTACGTGCATAGTTATCCTGGTAAAAAGCTAATGAGTACAGACGTATGTGTGCCAATTTCGGAATTAGCTGGCGCAATTCAACATGCGAAAGAGGTATTAGATAAAGTAGGCCTTATTGGTGGTATTCTCGGTCATGTTGGGGATGGGAATTTCCATGTACTCTTAATGATTGACGCAAATGATAAAGAGGAAGTGAAGAAGGCAGACGAAATAAACGAAAGTATCGTTTTGTATGCTCTTAAACGAGGAGGAACGTGTACAGGAGAACATGGCGTTGGAATCGGAAAACGAAAGTATCAAGAAGAAGAACATGGGGCGGCATTATTTGTAATGGAGAAAATAAAGAAAGCTCTTGATCCGCAAAATATTTTGAATCCGAATAAGGTGTTTCAATTAAAAGATAGGGGCTGAGTGGATGAAAGTACTAGAAGCGATAAGTAATATAGCTGGAAAGTATTTTGCATTTTGGGTTATTTGTATGGCAGCTATTGCATATTTCACTCCCACGCCATTTCTCGGGTTAACTAGTTACATAACGATTTTACTTGGGATTGTAATGTTTGGGATGGGATTAACATTGAAGGCTGTTGATTTCAAAATCATCGCTACAAAACCATTGCCAGTTATTATCGGTGTATGTGCTCAGTTTATTATTATGCCACTTGTCGCATACGTACTAGCCTACGTTATGGACCTGCCAGCGGAATTAGCAGCTGGATTAGTGTTGCTCGGTTCAGTACCGGGTGGCACTGCATCAAATGTTATGGTTTATTTAGCAAAAGGGAACTTAGCGTTGTCTATTGCAATGACTTCAGTATCAACGTTACTAGCACCAATTGCTACACCGCTCATTCTACTATTACTTGCGGGGCAATGGATGCCAGTAAATGCTATGTCCATGTTTCTTTCTATCGTACAAGTCATTATTGTGCCTATTATTTTAGGACTAGTAGTGAAAAAGTTTTTCCCTCATATCGTTAATAAAGGAATGACTGTTATTCCTTTAATATCAGTTGTAGCAATTATCATAATTGTTTCTGCAGTTGTTTCAGCGAATGTAAGTAGCATTACTTATTCAGGACTTCTTATCTTTATTGCGGTGATGCTCCATAATGCTTTCGGTTTTTTGCTCGGATATATAACTGCGTTCGTACTTGGACTAGACGAAGGGACAAGAAGGGCTATTTCAATAGAAGTAGGAATGCAAAATTCTGGCTTAGGTGTTGCACTGGCGACAGCGCATTTTGGACCTGCTGCTGCACTCCCAAGTGTATTAGCGGCAGTATGGCATAACATTGCAGGGCCAATATTAGCAACCATCTGGTCAAAAAATAAAAAGAATACTTTCAGCGATGAAAATGTATCAATAAATATAGAAAAATAGGAATGATAAATAATGCAAAAACGTATTGTACATTTTGAAGGAATGGTTGTATTTATAGCCACGATTTATATGTATTCGATATATGAGTTTAGTTGGATTATATTTTTTGTATTCCTTTTAGCGCCGGATCTATCAATGTTAGCATATGGGATTAATAATCACGTTGGTGCGAAAATATATAATGTATGTCACACATATATCATATCCATATTAATTGTTCTAATAGGTGTCTATTTTAAGATGGATATCGTTATAATGATTGGCTTAATATGGACAGCACATATTGGAATGGATCGAATGTTTGGATATGGATTGAAATATGAGACGGATTTTAAGGATACTCATATTCAACGGTTATAATTTGTTTTGAGAAGAGGGGTACGTTGAAGCAGAGAATTGCTATCGAAGAATATAATGTCAAATGGGAAAGTGAATTTAATAAAATATACACTCTTATTAACAATGTAATGGAAGACAGCATTGTATCTATTGAACATGTTGGGAGTACATCTGTTAAAGGGCTTGTATCAAAACCAATACTAGATATCGATATTGTAATAGAAGAGTACGAAATTTTTCATGAGGTAGTAAAAAAACTTGAGAAGATAGGGTACTATCATCAGTTAGAATGGAGCTTTAAAGGAAGAGAGGCGTTTGGAAGAAAGGATACGTTCGTTCCATGGAACGAGGGAAATACAGTTTGGATGGAACATCATTTATATGTGTGTGATAAAAATAGTGAAGAGTTGAGAAGGCATATAGTGTTTCGAGATTACCTTCGTGAACATACTGAAGTAGCTAATGAGTATGGAAACTTGAAGGAAGAGTTAGCAAGAGAGTCGAAAAATCGATCTAGTTATATTGAGGGTAAGACCGTATTTATTACAAATATATTAGAAAAAATAAACTAAAGCAGCATGGAATACATGCTGCCTATTGTTTTGAAATAGAAAGCTGCCATTATAAAACAAATACAAACTGGCCCTGTTGATTGATGCGGTTACTAAATATAATAGGAAACAAAATAGAAAAGAGCGGAAAAGAGGGAGCTTATGTACATACCAAAATACTTTGCAATACAAGATGAAGAGATGAAGTACGAAATAATGGAACAAAATAGCTTTGCGACATTATTTTCTCAACATAACGGAGAACCATATGCAACGCACTTGCCGTTGTTGCTAAATAGGGAAACTCTTACTTTACATGGTCACTTCGCACGACCGAATGAACAGTGGAAAGATATTGGGACTCAGCAAGTACTAGCTATATTTCAAGGACCACATAGTTATATCTCTCCGTCATGGTATGAAACAAACAATGCAGTACCAACATGGAATTACGTTGCAGTGCATGTATATGGTGAATTAGAAATTGTTGAAGATGAGAAGACATTAGTAGATTCTCTTCAAGATTTAGTAAATAAATATGAAGATCCAGAGAGCACCTACTCACTTAATGATGTAGATCCAAATTATATGGGAGGATTAAGTAAGGGAATAGTTGGATTCAAAATAAAGATAAATAAAATAGAAGGAAAAGCGAAGTTAAGTCAAAATCATTCTGTAGAGAGACGAAATTTAGTTGTGGAGAAACTTGAGAAAGTTGGTAGTGAGGGGAGTAAGAGGATTGCGGAGTTGATGAGAAAATAAAGTCTACATGAAAGGAAAATATTCTAAATAAGCGTATTTAAAAAGACCTTCTTAATTGAAGGTCTTCCGTTTTTTAAAGTGCTTTTTCAGTTGTTGTTGAGTTGTAGTCTTTACTTACGTCAACGGATTGAACAAGGTCAGGTCTTTGTGGTGCAGGAAGATCAGCATGACCCGCTTGGTATGTAAATGAACTATGAATACCAGTAGCCAAAATACCGAAAACAGATAGTCCTAAAAAAACAGAGCTAATTTTTTTAATCATTTCAATGCCCCTTTCTCAAACGTTTTTTCTTTTGCTTGTAACGCTTTATGAAAATATTCACTTGCCTTAATGTGGTTATTTTCACTATAAAATTTAACGGCTAATTTTTCTGAGTATTCTTGAGTGTAGTTATATAATAATTCTTTGTCGAAAAACGTAATTCCTTTAAGGATAATTGTTTCTAATTCTTCAGAACCAACATTATTATTTAGTTCGTTTAGAATTTTAAAATGATATATATATTCTTCATTATTTAATTCCGTACAAATTTTTAACCCTTTTTGGATTAATCCTTCAGCGATACTTGTTTCATCTAGTTTAGAGTGTTCTCTTGCTTGCAAGAAGAGAGCCTTGAAATGTGTTGGTTTCTTTTCGGTCACTTCTGATAGGTGACGGATTGCGAGTGTGGAGAGGTTTTGACTGGCATACAACCAACCCAAATTATTACGTACACTTAAAATTAATTCTTTTTCATCAGATTTTTGTAAAAGGTGTATTGCTGAATTATATTGCTCTTCCGCTTGTTCATATTGTTTTAAATATACAAATGAGGCACCTAATGTATTTTTACATAATCCAACTTTAACTTCAAAACCAGTTTGTTTATCGAAAATCTCTTTAGCCTTAGTTGCATATTCAATAGATTCAATTGGTTGGTAAAAGTGATAATGGAAAATCGCCATTCGATAATAAAATTCAGCATGCTCTAGATTATCAGTGTTATTTACTAATAATAACTTAGCCTGTTCATAATGTTCGCTAGCTAAGTTATAGTCTGTGGTTAAAGTTGCATAAATGCCTTTAAAGAAATGATAGTAGTAAGACAGTGGATGATTGGATGAGATTACGTAAGAATCTATTTTATCAAAGCTATCTTTTGAAATACTTAAACTATCTGTCAAAACTTTATGTCGAAACTCTAGTAAGGAATGATATAATGCTAAGTTTTCATCTTCTTCAAAGTTTAGTTCCTTTTCCTCAATTTCATGCTTTAAGTTTGTCGCTTGGGACACATCTTGTTTTAACATAGTTAAATACCAGTCATTAAATAATTTTGTAATTTGTTCATTACCTTGTAGTTGAACGTTCATGAAATCCCCTCACTTTTTGAATATTCTTATAAAATATAGTATCAAAAATAAAAATATTTAGAAATGATGTTTTATATTTCTCAATATTTGTTTAACAAGCTTACGAGTAATTCTATTGGAATAGTGTAGAATTTATTTTGGATTAAAGAAATGGCATCGGGGGATGTGCATTTTAAAGTTTTAGTTGAGTGGGGGGATATAAAAAGGGTGCGTTCACACAATTTATATGAACGCATCTTTTTACATATTAAACAATCAAGTGCCACAAAAAGTACGATAAGGGCGATTCGTCGGTGCAGGCGGAATGCAGTATTCTTCTTGATCTGTAGAATACGCATAAGGGTTTGATAAAGCTTCAAGAAGTTGCTCCATTACGCTATAGTCTTCATTTGTAACAGCTGCTTCTAGTGCTTCTTCTACACGGTGGTTCCTTGGGATGATTGATGGGTTATTATTTTTCATCATCTCGTAGGCGTTTTCTTTCGATTCTTCTTGTCTTTCTAATCGAGATTGCCACAGTTTGTACCATTCTTTAAATTCAGGACTTTCAAATAGAGCTGTATTTTCGATAGCATCAAGAGTTAATGAACGGAATGTATTTGTATAATCCGCTTTATATTTCTCCATCATTTTTAAAAGTTGCTCAATAAGTGATTGATCTTGTTCTTCGTTGCTAAATAGTCCTAATTTCTTTTTCATTCCAAGGAACCAATTGTTTTCATACTGTACGCTAAATTTCGAAATTTCGTCTTGAGCGATTTTTAGTGCTTCTTCTTCATCTTCGTGCAGAATTGGTATTAAAGATTCTGCTAATCGGGCGAGGTCCCATGCGGCCATATATGGTTGATTTCCATATGCATAACGGCCTTGTGTGTCAATAGAGCTAAATACGGTTCCTTGGTCGTAATTGTCCATAAATGCACAAGGACCGTAATCAATTGTTTCGCCACTGATCGTTATATTGTCAGTGTTCATTACGCCGTGAATAAATCCAACAAGTTGCCATTTTGCGATAAGACTTGCTTGTTTTTTAATGACTTCTTGTAGTAATGCAGTATATCGGTTTTCAGGGGATTCACTTTCTGGGTAATGTCTTTTTATCGTATAGTCAGCTAGCGATTTAAGGTCCTCTATTGAACCACGAGCTGCAGCATATTGAAATGTACCGACCCGTATATGACTACTAGCTACTCTAGTTAAAATTGCTCCAGGTAACTTTGTTTCACCATATGTAGGTTCACCAGTTGTGACAACAGCCAAACTACGAGTAGTCGGAATATCAAGTGCATACATTGCCTCACTAATAATATATTCACGTAGCATCGGACCGAGTGCAGCACGGCCATCTCCTCGGCGTGAATAGGGAGTAGGGCCAGAACCTTTCAGTTGAATATCGAAACGCTCACCTGAAGGAGTAATTTGTTCGCCAATTAAAAGAGCACGACCGTCGCCTAACATATTAAAATGTCCGAATTGATGACCAGCATATGCTTGAGCTAATGGATGAGCTCCTTCTGGGAGTCCATTACCAGCGAAAATGGCAATTTCAGCTTCCTTTTTCAGTTCTTCAGGGGTCAAGCCAAGAGATATCGCTAATGAATGGTTTAGTTTAACTAACTCAGGTGAACTTACGGGAGTAGGGGGGATTTCTGTATAAAATGATTGTGGTAAAGTCATATAACTATTATCTAAATTCCAACCTGTTTCATTATTTTTAGTCATTGTATCTCCTCCTTTTTGTATTTTAAATTATGTATTTGTACGTATGTATTCTTTGTAAAGTTAACTAAAAGTATAATATAATATTTCCCCTTGCAATCTATTGTAAGGACTTCATTGCACTATGTCTATTTAACAGCAAATTTAAAACCTCCATTTTTTAAAATGGAGGTTTTATTATTATTTAATTTTTACAATTATTTTGCCTTTTGCTCTTCCAGACTCTGAATATTCCATTGCTTTTTGCGCATCTTCAAAAGGAAAAACTCGATCGATTACAGGTTTGATTTGTCCAGCTTCAATATAGTTTGCAATAGTACGTAATTGATCCCCGCTTGGCTTCATAAATAAAAATGAATATTGAGCATTATGCTTTTTTTCAAGTGCAGTAAGTTTTTTGCTGGCTAATGAAAATAAGAGAGTTTTAAAGAATCCTGAACCAAATTCTTTACCGAAGCGAGCATTCGGCATGCCTGAAATGGAAACAATGTTTCCTCCGCTTTTTATAATATTGAATGATTTTGCAAGTGTTACACCGCCGATTGTATCAAATACCGCATCATAATTTTTTAGTATATCTTCAAATTTCTCTGTTTTGTAATTAATAATTTCATCTGCGCCAAGAGACGTTACTAAATTCGCACCAGCTTCACTAGCAGTCGTTGTAACAATGGCACCCATTATTTTTGCTAACTGAATAGCGAAAGTACCAACACCACCGGATCCAGCGTGAATTAAAATTTTTTGTCCTTTTTGTAATTGCATGATGTCATGTAATGCTTGATATGATGTTAAGCCAACGAGTGGAATCGAAGCAGCTTCCTCAAAATTTAAATTTTTCGGTTTTAAAGCTATATCATCTTCATGAATGGCTATATACTCCGCGAAAGTACCAATCTTATTTTTTCTTGGGCGTGCATATATTTCATCACCGACTTTAAAGTTAGTCACTTTTGCCCCAACCTTTACGATGACACCGGAAAAGTCATTACCAAGGATTAGGGGCATCTCATATTTAAGCAACATCTTCACTTTTCCATCGCGTATTTTAAAATCAATTGGATTAATACTAGCTGCATGAATTTCTGCGAGCACTTCATACTCATTAATTTCAGGAGTAGGTACCTCTGCCATACGCATTGGGACTTTTCCGTACTTATCAATTATCATTGCTTTCATTTCTTATACCTCCAAGTTTTAATAAAAGTTTTGCAATAGCTTCTCAATATCTAATACAAGATTTTTTAATAAACCTAATTTTGTGCGTATATCAATATAATAAAAATTCTTTGTACCTTCTTTTCTCATTAAAATAATGCCAGCTTCTCGTAAAATCTTAAGGTGATGTGATACTGCTGGACGGGAAAGGTGTGTTTGCTTCGTGATTTCTCCTACACGTAAGCCTGTTTGACATTCCGTTTCCATTAGTACTAATAAAATAGCTTGACGCGTTTCATCACCAATTGCCAATAATACTTTTTGAGAATCAATAAAATTTTTTTTTATAATATTTAATTGTTCTTGTTTATTCATTTCAATCACTTTGCCTCCAGGTAATTAGTCGAAAGGTTTAAGATGATGAACCATTATTTCGATACGGTAATGCTACATGATTGTTGTATGAGGTGCAATATTGAGAAAGAAAATCGAGACGAATGAATTTTTTATTGTTGAAAATTATAGGGAGATAGAAAAGGCATTGGAAGGATTACATAACACAATAGATGAAGTTTTAAAAACAAAAAATGATGTAACAATAAAATAAGCGGTTGTAACCTTGTATAATCCATAAGGTTACGACCGCTTATAATGTTTGTATTATTTTTGATTTTTACGATAGAACATGGTTCAACGTAAAGTACGTTCTTTTGTTTTACACTTTCATACAGCCACAATTCAGGTGGATTATAGATGTATGAAAAGGTAAAAGGAATTTTGGGGCGTAATCTATCTATATGATAATTCAAAATGAAATATAAGTCTATATTTTAATGTTTTTTTTGATTATATTTATGTCACTGAGCTCAGAACAATGATGTGGAGGGTAAATATATGAAATCGAATTATGTACCAGTTTTAATTGTTGGAGGGGGATTATCTGGGTTAGCGTCTGCGTTATTTCTTGCAAAACATAACATTGAGTACTTATTTATTGAAAGGCATCCGTCTACTGCCATTCATCCGAAAGCAGGCGGTCTTACTTTACGTACAATGGAGTTATTTCGAGAATTAGGCTTGGAAAAAAGAATTACATTGGCAGGTAAAGCATTAGAGAACTGCCGAGGAAGAATAGCAGTTCATACAATAGCTGAGGCGAATAAAGAAGAATTGGAACAAATGAGAGCGACGCAATACGGAAACGATGAAGAGTTACTTCAAAAAATAGAAAAGATTAGTCCATCAAAACAAACTGCTTGTTATCAAATTATTTTAGAAGAGATGATGTTACAAGAAGCGAAAACATTAGGCGGGCAACTATCTTTTTATCATGAATTAGTTTCATTTGAACAAAATGAAAACGGGGTAAAAGCAACGATTCGAAATCGTGAAACAGAAAAAGAAAGTGTCATACATTGTGACTATGTAATTGCAGCAGATGGAGCGAAAAGTAAAATACGTGAGCAGTTAGGGATTAAAACTGAGGGGCGTGGGACCATTGGTGGCTATTATATGAATATTTATTTTGAAGCAGATTTAAGTGAGTTTATACAAGGAGACGCATTCGGTTTTTCTATGGTACTTCATCCAGAGGTTCTTGGTGCACTGATCCCAGTAGATAACGTAAAAAAATGGATTTACCATGTAGCCTACGATCCATTAAAAGGAGAGGGACCAGAGGATTTCACTATAGAACGTTGTAAACAAATTATTGAAATAGCAATTGGAAGTACAAATGTTGAGTCAGAAATATTAAGTGTTTTACCGTGGGAAGCGGCCGAAAGTACAGCAATGAAATTTCAAGGAAATCGAGTCTTTCTAGTTGGAGATTCAGCACATATTATGCCGCCAACAGGCGGATTTGGTTCAAATACAGGAATACAAGATGCGCATAACTTAGCTTGGAAATTAGCGGCTGTTATAAAAGGGAAGGCAAAACCAAAATTGTTAGAAACATATCATGAAGAGAGACACTCTGTTGCAAAATTAACGACAGCTTATGCAAGTAGTTTACTGTTTCGTGCTGCGAATAGAGAGGAAGGCAGTTTGAATAATATGGATGGTTTAGCTGTTACAGTTGGATATCAGTATTGTTCAGAGGCGATTATAGATGATTCAGTCACTCCGCATAGAATGGATAGTGTAGAGTTGAACGGCAGATCTGGAACGCGAGCGCCACATGTATGGGGAACGTATGCAGGGAAGAAAGTTTCTATATTAGACTTATTCGGTAACAGTTTTGTATTACTTACAGGAGTAGAAAATAGTTCTTGGGCTGAAGCAGCACATACTGTTTCAGCTAAATTAGGAATAAATATAAAAGGGTATCGTGTTGGCTTAAGTGGAGACTTTATTGTTCAAGAAGATATTTTTAGCAAATTATATGGTATAGAGAATGGAGGTGCTGTATTAATTAGACCAGATGGCTTTATCGGATGGCGTTCGGCAAAAGAGGTATCAAATCTAGATACAGTGCTTAACGAAGTAATGAATCATTTATTGTGTAACTTTTAATTAACTAGGAAGAATTGTCTTATATAAGGCAATTCTTCTATTCCCTTTCAACTTACAAAATAAAAATATTGTAAGTTGAAAAAGGATATGTTAATCTTATAACCTAATTGAAATAGTATTTTTTTGCACTCAACTTACAAATAATAAAAAATGTAAGTTGTTATTTAAATAATATTATTATGTAAATAAAATGGACGGTGAGAAAAATGACAGATAAGGCGTTAACGAAAAATGTTGTTTTAGATGCAGCGGAAAAAGAGTTAATGAAATATGGATGGAGTAGGACGACACTTGTTAGTATTGCGAAGTCACTTGATGTTAGTCATGCGGCTTTATATTCTTACTTTCGGAGTAAGGCCACGCTACGCGATGCCATTTTAGAAAGGTGGCTGCTTAAGTACTCGGATCAGCTTGAGCAAATTGCGGGAAAAGATGGAGATACAGAAATCATATTACAAGAGTGGTTCGTTTGTTTATTTCAGCTTAAAAAGAAAGAGTTACTTGAAAACGAAGAGTTATTTACATTGAATAGTTCGTTAGTGCAGCAAAAGAATAAGGTGATTCAAAAGCATGAAGAAAGATTAGTTGGACAACTGGAGAAAGTGATAAATCGCGGGATAGAACGCAATGAGATTAAAAAACAGGATAGTTTATTTTTAGCACATACGTTATTTGGGTTACTTGCATCGTTTTATCACCCTGCTTTTTCTGAGAGATGGAAAGAAGAGAGGATCAACGAAGAGTTTCAAAAGTCATGGGAAATTGTTGCCTGTGGCATTTTTCAAAAGTAAAGGGTTACGTATCATATAAGGCTTTCAAATAGTATGAGAAGGGGAGATTATATGAGTCATTATAAAGAAGAGCAACAACGTGTCAATGTAGTCATTGAAAAAGTAGATGAAGAACTGAAAGAGCTTGATGTCCGAGTTGGATCGGTGAAGTCTGAAATTGTTAGTATTAGAAAAAACTTTTGGGAAGATGTAAAAGTAAATATAGATAATATTAAAGAAGCGGTTGAAACGGCGGCGAGTATTAGGCAAGAGGCAGAAGTTCTTGCTGAAAGAGAACATACACATCGTCATACGAAAAATGAATATAACCTTTTAACGAAAATAAAAGAAACGCCGTATTTTGGGCGGATTGATTTTAAAGAAGATGCTGAAGCGGATACCGATGAAATGTATATTGGTATCGGCTCTTTTTATGATAAAGAAAGTGATGAGTTTTTAGTATATGATTGGCGGGCACCTATTTCGAGTCTTTATTATGATTACACTTTAGGAAGGGCACAGTATAAAGCGCCTATTGGTACGATTTCAGGCGATTTGCTTCTAAAACGTCAATACATGATTCGAAACGGAACGATTCAAAGTATGTTTGATACAGGTGTGACGATAGGTGATGAATTATTACAAGAAGTACTTGGACGCAATGCAAGTGAACAAATGAAAAGTATTGTAGCGACAATACAAAGGGAACAAAATCAAATTATTCGAAATGATAAAAGTGATGTGTTAATTGTGCAAGGGACTGCTGGGAGTGGGAAAACTTCAGCAGCACTGCAGCGTGTTGCTTATTTATTGTATCGTTACCGCGGGATAGTTCATGCGGATCAAATTTTACTGTTTTCTCCGAATGAGTTGTTCAATAGTTATATCGCGAATGTTTTACCAGAGCTTGGGGAAGAGAATATGCAACAAACGACTTTCCAATCGTATGTGGAACATATGATTGGAAAAAGCTTTACTGTAGAAGATTCATTCGCGCAGTTAGAATACGTTTTAACGAAAAAGCATGAAAGTACGTATGAAACTAGAGTGAAAGGAATTCGGTATAAATCCTCAGTTGAATTTATGGGACTACTTGAGAAGTACGCGAGAAGCTTAAGTGAAAAAGGTTTACACTTTCATGATGTTACATGTAAAGGTGAAGTGCTCATAGAGGCAAAATCCATATGTGAATATTTTTATAGTTTAGATATTTCTATTGCTATACCGAATCGAATGCAACTTACAATGGAATGGATTCTTCAGAAGTTACATGAATTTGAAAAGATAGAAGCGAAAAAAGATTGGGTGGAACGAGAAATTCAGTATTTAAATAAAGAAGATTACAATCGCTTATATGAAAAATTAGAGAAAGATAATCAATTTGATTATTATGAGAAGGAACATGAGCTATTAACGAAATATGTAGTGAAGAAACATTTTCGTTCGATACGTAGAAAGGTGAAAAAATATGCTTTTATAAATCATACTGCGATTTTTGAGCAGTTATTTGAAAGCATTCAGAAAGATCTTTTCGTACCAAATTGTTGGGAAGATATATGTAAGCAAACGGTGAAGCGTTTGAAGAACAAACAACTAGCAAATGAAGATGCTACGCCGTATTTGTTTTTAAAAGAATTACTGGAAGGGTTTAAAACGAATCATCTTGTGAAGTTTGTATTCGTTGATGAAATGCAAGATTATACACCTTTTCAATTAGTATTTTTAAAACGACTATTTCCGAAGGCGAGATGGACGTTACTTGGTGATTGTAATCAAAATATTTTCTCTCATGATCTTAATAGAGAGAACAATATCGTCTCCACATTATTTGCAGATCGTGAGGTAGAAATAGTCCAGCTTAACCGTAGTTATCGATCGACAAAACCGATAATTGAATTTACAAAGTGTATGATTTCAAATGGAAATGATATTGAAGCTTTTAACAGGGATGGTAAGAAGCCCGTTTATATACAAGTAAGTGATGAACGAGAGCGTGTAGAGAATATGGTGCTTAAGGTGAAAGAGTTAAAAGAAAAAGAACATAAAACAATTGCAATCATTTGTAAAACAAATGAAGAATGTATGAAAGTGATAGGGCTAATAGGGGATACATTACATGCCCATCTTATGCAACAAGAGAATACAACTTATGAGAAAGGCGTTGTTGTTATTCCAGCTTATTTGGCGAAAGGGATAGAGTTTGATGCTGTTATTATATTTGATGCTTCTAAATCCAGCTACTATAGAGAGTCTGAACGCAATTTGTTTTACACAGCATGTACGAGGGCTATGCATGAATTATATGTATATTATGCTGGAGAACTAACGGAATTCCTGACGCATGTTACAGAAAAATTATATATAAGGGAGAAATGTTAGATGACGAATCAATATAATATTTTTCAAAATTGTAGTAAGGAAGTTGCGTTGGTATTACCAATTCCGAAGTATGTAAAATTAGTACGGGAACATAATGAATTACGTGACGGTGTGAATGTTGCCATTCAGCGTTATCAAGCAGAGGAGCCGTTACATTACGGCGGTGCTCACATTACAATTATTACTTCTCAAAATGGTAAGCGTTTATTAAGCTATACGAGTATGATGCCGGTATACGCTAATACATTACCTCATAAAGATGAGGCGGAAAAAATAGCGATGGATGTAATGGAAAAGGTTGATCAACAATATGCAAGTGGTTTAACTTTACTACGCATAGAAAAACAAACGAGACAGTATAAAGAGGAAAGAGAAATTGTTACTTTCCCTGTTTTGTGGGTGAAAATGATGCATCATAACGGCAGTTTCAACTGGGTAACAATTGGCGGAGAAGGACAAATCATTGAATTTGAGCGCGAAGTACGCTGGGATTATATGATGAGCCGCCGTCAGACAGAAATGTGGTATTACGATGATTGGGTATTGGCGCGTACGGGGAAAGGGCCACAATTAATGGCGCCAGCTGCTTTAGCGTAAAGATTATCTCTTAAAATAATATTCACAAATTTCAATAGGTTTGATATGATTAAATTCGACAAGTTAATAGAGGCCGGAGATATTTGAGAAAAGCCATAAATTTATTTAAGGATACAGGAGTGTATTCTAAATAATTTATGGCTTTTTTTATTGAATGAACCGTGCATAATAGGGAGTTACATGTGAAAAGGAGGGCTATAGAGATTAAATAGGATAATACTAGTATTCTATATTAAATAATATAGAGAAAGTATAATTGTAAGATTGGAATTTTAATATAGGTTTATAAAAATAATGAAAGTATGTTTTCTATTTCGTGTAAATCTCATTAGCTTGTTGAAATTTGCAACGTAGGAAGGGTTTGAAGGATGAGAAAAATTATTAGCGTATTAGTTATTTTCTTTACGATGGGAAGCATCTTTGCTGGGGGAGCTGTTCATGCAAAGTCAGAAGGAAAGCATGAGTGGAATACGAATAAGTTTTTAAATATTGCACATCGCGGAGCAAGTGGACATGCACCTGAGCATACTTTTGCTTCTTATGATTTAGTGAAAAAAATGAAAGCGGATTATTTAGAGTTAGATATTCAATTAACAAAGGATGGTCAATTAATTGCAATGCATGATACAGCAGTTGATCGCACTACAAATGGAACAGGCGAAGTACGTGATAAAACGTTAAGCGAAATAAAGAGTTTAGATGCTGGATCATGGTTTAATAAAGCGTATCCAGAAAAGGCTAAGCAAGAGTATGTTGGGCAAAAGGTTCCAACTCTTGAAGAAATCTTCCAAAAGTATGGAAGAAGTATGAAGTATTATATTGAAACAAAATCACCAGATGTGTATCCAGGAATGGAAGAGAAATTGTTGGCGTTGTTACAAAAATATAATTTAGTAGGTCAAAACATGTCTTCTAGCCGTGTTATGATTCAATCATTTAGTAAAGATAGTTTGAAAAAGATTCATAGTATGAATGAAAATATTCCGTTAGTTCAATTGCTTTGGTATTATCCAAATGAAAACAATGAAATTGTCGAATGGTCTGGCATTACACATGAACCGAAAAGTGTAACAAATGATGATTTTCAAGAAATTAAAAAGTATGCAGCTGGTATTGGACCAAATTTACGTAATGATAACGGAGAACTAATTATTGATGAGGCATATATGAAAATGGCTAGGAAAAATGGACTGTTAATTCACCCTTATACAATTAATGAGAAACCAGATATGAGACTGTTAATCAAATGGGGTGCTACAGGAATGTTTACAAATTATCCGGATCGATTACATAGTGTATTGAAGGAAAAATAAGTGGAAAAGGGTATACCAGTGTTTTAGGTATACCCTTTTTAATTTAATTCCCCGATAAACAGAATCTCTTTTTCATAGCATTCATCTTCATCATAAATAATTTCTTGAAAGTGAAGCGTTTTGAAGGAATGACAAACTGACATTTCCCATGTCTCCCCAAAATCAATTTCATTTGAAAGAAGAATCCATTTTTGAAATTCACTATTTCTATTAAAGAAATTATGAAAGTAGTCCTCATTTTTAAATATAATGATTTGCGAATCCCACAAATTATTTATAGAAATCAAAACAACAACTCGATATGTATGTGTATTGCTCGGTTTCATATTTATTAAATGATTTGCTTGATTTAATAAGGTTTGAATACATAATCGCTTTACTTTTCTAGGTGTTTTACGAGAGTCAATAAAAGCTTGCGAAACTGGCAATAGTATATTCCAATATTCATCGTTATAGAAAGTAGAAGGGAACGTTTTTGCATGTTCCTCAATTCGCTTTATCATAGTGTTTGTTTTTCGTTTCATACCACGTATTTTCTTTTCACGCATTGAGAGTCATCTCCATAAATTTTTGTAATGCAGCAGAGTGATATATATCTTTTCTAGTAATAAAAGTAGTAGGAACTTTTTTGAAGCTATTTGGCAAAGGATTGAATGATATGTCATGTTTATGACCATTTAAAATAGACTTCATCATAATTGCTACGCCCATACCTGATTTTACACATGCGAGTATCGCTTCAATTGTTCCAAACTCTAATACTCGTTTAGGTGAAATTCCTTCTTCTTGAAGCCAATTTTCTAATAAATTTCTATAATAGCACCCGTGACTAAATGCAAGTAAATTCATGTCTCCTATGTCTTTAAAGGAAGATAAAGGCTTTTTGCTAATGAGAACTAATTCTTCTTCACGAAATATATTTGTATGAAGTTCAGCATGCTGAGTAGAGCCAGCTATAAACGCTCCGTCCAGTTTTCGTTCTATTACAAACCTAATCAATTGTTCCGTCGTATTTGATTCTAAAATCAATTCGACTTTTGGGTATTTCTCATAATAGGCTGTTAATATAGATGGAAGTCTTACAGCAGTTGTAGATTCTGTACATCCAATTTTTAAAGTGCCCCTTGGTTCGATCCCATTACTTTGAACTGCTTTAACAGATTCATCCATTAAGTGGATAATTTGTTTAGCGTATGTTAATAAAATCTCACCGTTAGAAGTTAAAGTTACACCTTTTCCGTTTCGGTAAAATAAAGGCACACCTAATTCGTTTTCTAGTTGTTTCATACGCATTGTTACGCCAGACTGTACGTAGTTTAAATTTTTAGCTGCGTGAGATATGTTTTTTTCTTTCGCAACTTCGTAAAATACAGTTAAATCTTTTATATCCAAGTATCATCCCTCCATAAAAGGTATCATTTTTTTTGATGGATTACATGATAAATCTTTATTTTATATGATATCAGAACTTTCATACAATGGAAGGGGATGGAGGGATTATTGTGTTGATGGAAGAAAGGGTGAATAGTACTTATAAGTGGGTTATGTTAATTTTAGCGACAGTTGCTCAAACAACAGCGACCCTTATAACGTATGGTGTTGGAGCATTTGCTTTATTTTGGAAAGAAGAATATGCACTTACGAATACGGAGGGTGGATTGTTAGTAAGTGTTGTAAATATAGGACCGCTATTTTGTATGCTTTTTGTTGGGCGGCTACTTGATCAATACAATGAAAAGTTGTTAATTTCGATAAGTTCATTTTTACTAGGAGGTTCGTTTTTACTGACTAATATGGTCAACGGATTTAATGGGTTACTCTTTGTACTTTTATTAGTAGGAACATTTTATAGTGTTTCGCAGCCAGGAGGAAGTAAGGTGATAATGAAGTGGTTCCGAAAAGAAAATCGTGGGTTAGCGATAGGGATTAGACAAGCTGGTATACCGATTGGTGGCACGTTAGCGGGAGTATTAATCCCGTTTCTTACAATAAAATATAATATGGCTTATGCGGTAAATAGTATTGCATGCATTTGTATAATTGGAGGGTTTTTATTTTTTATATTTTATAAGGAACCATATATTCAGGAGAAAGTTAAACAAGAACGTATTAAACTTTCTTTTTGGATGCAGTTAAAAGAAGTGATGTGTAAAAAAGAGTTGTATGCAATTTATATAACTGGTATTTGTATGATTTCATTGCAAATGGTGTTAGTAGGACATTTTATAAAATTTTTAGTAACGGAACAATCAATTACACCAATTTTAGCCGGAAAAGTATTTTCCGTTATGTTCTTTTCTGGAATGGTTGGTAGGGTTATATTAGCAGCTACTAGTGATTTGTTTTATAAGGGGAATCGGCGGACCCCTTTATTTATAACTGTTTGTATTTCTATTTTCTTCATTCTAATATTAGTAATGAGCATACATACAATAACGAATGTATTGTATGGTGTAAGTGCATTGTTAGGGTTCTTTTCAATTGGATGGTTTAGTCTTTTTATAGCTGAAGTTTCAGAATCAGCAAGTGAAGAATCGGTAGGGATGACAGTGAGTTTTGCACTTACATTAAATCAAATTGCCATTATTGTTGCGCCTGCTTTATTTGGTTATATTGTAGATAAGAAGGGATATACGTACGCGTGGTTATGCATAGTTGTATTACTAACTATTTCAGCGGTTAGCTTATATAGGAAGTATAGAAAATGAAGGAATGTTAGCAATGTAAATTTTTTATGAAGAAAGTCTAAAGAAATGTTGAATGAGCGACATTTCTTTTTTTATTTGTTGTATAATCAAAATGTAAATGAGATTCGTTTTCAATTTCGTTCATTACCTCTTTTGAAATTACCTGTAATTTTAGCCATAATTAGCTGTTTTTCTTTATCGTTATTTGCATGATTTATTTTATTTAAAAATTTTTCAGCATCATTTCCTTTTAATGTCATAATTTGTTTTCCGTAATATTCAATTGATACCATGTTGTTTTTTGTTATCCGATAATGAAACATCTTATCATCTAAACGATTGCGTTTATCGGTATTTTTCATATTACATCTCCATTCTTTTTAGTATACAACAAATGTTACAAAAGAATTTGAAATTATAGTGTAATGCATCCGATTGTATGTTGGAAATTTTGCAAGAAAGAAATACAATAGAGAGTAGTAAAAATTGAAAATGAGAAAAAGGAATCTAGTTTTAACAGAGTGAATATTAAATAATATTATAATATACTTGATAATTAAAAGATATAAAATAGAATGGATCTACGTTAAGTGAAACTAGATAAAAGAGGGTTCCTAGTATGTTAAAGAAATGGTTAATCGTTTTCTTTATTTTTGCTGTTTTTTGTGGAAGTGTTGTTACACTAATACATGCAAATAAAGGAAAAAAATATGATGCAAAGGCATTTTCTAATGTAAATAGTAAGCAAAAAGATGTTAAGCAGGAAGTTGATGCGAATGAGAAAAAGCGTTATGAAATTGCAGCTGGAAAACTAGATCAGTACTTAAAAGATAAAGGATTTAATGGGAGTGTTCTTGTAGCAAGTAAAGATCATGTCATTTTACGAAAAGGCTACGGTTATGCGAATGTGAAAGATCAAGTATTAACGACGCCAAGAACGAAATATCGCATTGGGTCTATTACGAAAACAGTAGTTGCAATATCTATTATGCAACTAAAAGAAAAAGGGAAGTTGAACATTGAAGACAATGTAAATAAATATATCCCATCGTTTCCGGCAGATAAAAACATTACGTTACGAAACTTGTTAACACATACGTCTGGATTACCAGAACAGGGACAAGGTAGTGTTGACGCAGCATCACGGTTAAAATTAGTAACATGGATTGGGGCACAAACGTTACAATTTCCAGCAGGGACAGGATGGAAATATACAGATTATAATTATATGGTGCTTGCATATATTGTAGAAAAAATATCGAATAAACCACTTGCTGAATATGTGAAAGAAAATATTTTGACTCCTGTTGAAATGCATGAATCTGGAATGGGCGCAACACTCCCAGAAGATATTTTCTTAGCAGAAGGGTATACGAAAAAAGATAATAAGTTAATAGCCACGCCTCGCTTAAAAATGAACTGGCTGTATGGTTGTGGTGAAATGTATACGACTGTTGAAGATATGAAAAAGTTAGATGAAGCTATTATGGATGGTAAACTACTTTCTAAACAAAGTGTATCAGATATGTTTTCTGCATCACCTGCAAGAAAATATGGATTTAGTTTCTATATTTACCCAGATTATTATCATAACCACGGTGTATTAGCTGGCTGGAATACTTTTAATAATTTTAACTGGGATAAACGAACGTTTGTCATATTATTTTCTAACGTCCAAAATGGTATGAATGATGCATTTAATCAAGAATTTAGGAAAATGGCGAATGATTTAATAGAAGGAAAATAATTATAAAAAATCGGTATTGATATGTAATTATCAATACCGATTTTTTTATTTTGTAAAGTTTTACTTACTGAATAAAGTGAAACTTTAATCAGTGGGGTGTGTTCATCTCCCACCTAACTTCTTTGCTTCCGCTGAATTTTGAGGTGGGGGTCTTACTGCCCATAAATAGCGGGATAAATAGGTAAAAAAGGTGATTGGCATTTGAATAAATCTAAATAGGTAGTTAAATGATAAGTAATGCAAAGAACAATTGGTAATTTTTACATTGATAAAAAAGCTTGAGCTTCACACTATGTGAAGCTTTACATTATTGGAGACAAGAACAGGAGGTTGAAAAAATGAAAAAGGCAATAAAGTTTTGTTTAATAGCTACATTATCTACAACGATTATTAGTGGATGCTCTTTTGAGGGTAACAATGAAAATGTTAAAGGGAAAGAAGGAGAAAAAGTAGAGGTACAGAAAAATGCTGGGAAATATACGATGCCAGATGAAAAAGATAAACATGAAGGTACATGGCTGCAATGGCCACATGAGTACACATATGGCGAAGAGTATAAGCAGGAAGTTGAACCTATTTGGGTTAAGATGGCAAGTGCTTTAACTGAGGGTGAGAAAGTCCACATTGTTGCATATGACCAGGAAGAAAAAGAAAGAATCAATAAGCTTTTAACAGATGAAGGGTTAAATATGGAGAAGATTGATTTCTTTATCGCGCCTACTGATGATGTATGGGCAAGGGACAGTGGACCAATTTTTGTTTATGACAGCAACAAAAATCTCAAAATATTAGATCCAGCATTTAATGGTTGGGGGAAGAAGACACCTTATAAAAATGATGCTCAAATACGTAAGAATGTTAGTAAGCAATCAGGAATTGAAAGAATTGATTGGGGAAAATTTGTCCTTGAAGGCGGCGCGATTGAATTAGACAGCAATGGGACTGCGTTATTAACTCGAAGTGCAGTAACGAATAAAAATAGAAATCCTGATTTATCAGAAAAGGAAATTGAAAAATATATAAGTGATCTTGGGGTATCAAACTTTATTTGGTTAGATGGAGTACCTAATTTAGATATTACGGACTTTCATATTGATGGATTTGCTAAATTCCATAATAAATCTACCATTGTAACGATGAAAGAAGATGACCTAGCTGAATGGGGTTTATCCAATAAAGATATGGATACATTGTTAGATGCCAAAAATGCTTCAGGACAGAAATATAAGTATGAATACTTGCCGCTTAGTAAAGAAAAGGTTGCTTTAGAGAATGGAAAAACTCTCGATTATAAGGGATCGTATATCAATTATTATATTGGGAATACAGTTGTATTAGTGCCTAATTATAATGATCCGAATGATAAAATCGCAAACGATACGATTCAGAAGTTATACCCAGATCGTAAAGTAGTCGGTATTGATGTGAGAGAGTTGTATAAAAACGGCGGTATGATTCATTGTGTGACACAACAACAACCAATTGCATTGAAGTAATTAATTGTAATTTCGTTGTGCTGCTATATAGACAAAATAGGTGAAATCTTATCTTTACCTATTTTGTCGTTCCTTATTATTTGTAAAAATAAAAATTAAATATAATGATAATTGAATTGTAGTGTATGTTCGCTTTTCGTTTTATATGGTAAAGGAGAAAAATGTTTGTGTTAAAGAATTTTAAAATAGTGTTTTCGTATTTCCCTATCGTTTTACAGTACATTCTAAATGTAGCTTTAATTTGCTTAGGGGTTGTTCTAAGTGTATTTCTTATGAAAGAAGTCATTCAGTTTATACAAGAACTGAAATTGGATGGTAATGAATCTAGTTATCATTTAATTGATAGTATCGTCGTATTCTTTCTGTACTTCGAATTCATCGTAATGATTATAAAGTATTTTCAAATGAATTTTCATTTTCCATTACGATATTTTATATATATAGGTATAACAGCTATTGTTCGTCTTATTATTATAGATCACGATAGTCCGTTAGATTTATTGTTATATGCCTGTGCAATCTTTGTATTAATTAGTGCGTTGTTCATTGCGAATTCTAAAATGATGCGTCGGGATTTAGAATAGTGAACATTTGTTGTTGAATTAAATAAGATATTTTATCTTTTTGAAAAAAGGAGTAACAGTATTGAAAGAAATAATCTTAACCAGCCTCATAATGATAGGATTTATGATTCTATTATTTAATTGTATACTTTCATGATTTAAAAGAATAAAAGGTTAATAGAGAAAGAGGTTTTTGTAAATATGGTTCATTACAATAATCAAAATAGTTTACATCAAATATTTACATTAAAAGGGACAATTATAAGAGATATTTTCCCGCAAATCGTATTATATACGTGTATTTCAACGATAGTAGCTGTGATTAATTATTACTATACAGAAATAAATATAAATCAGACTCCCTGGGTAATCGTCGGAGGAGCTTTAGGATTACTATTAGTGTTTCGTACGAATACTGCCTATGATCGGTACTGGGAAGGTAGAAAGCTGTTTGGCACGATTGGTGCTTGTACTAGAAATTTAGCAATTAGTTTTTTGTGTCATTGGGATTCTAAAGGGAAGAGTATGGAGCAGGAAAAAATACAATTTTTACATCTATTAATTGCATTTCCAAAGTTAGCGAAAGGACACTTGAGAGAGGAAAAAGATTTATCTGAAGTGAAATCATTGCTTGCTGTCTGTTCTGAGAAGGAAAAAGCATTTTTGGTTGAGTCCAATCATTTACCGATTAGTATAGTTTTTATGTTAAAAACTATACTATCAAAAGGTTTGAAAACGGGGCAAATTCATCCAAATGCGATAATTAGTATGGAAACGGATTTGAATACGTTACTTACATCTGTGGGGGGATGTGATCGTATCAAAACAACACCTATTCCTTTTGCATATTTTGCTCATATAAAAATTTTATTGATTATATTTTGTGCGACTTTACCGATTGGTCTTGTTGATAGTCTCGGATGGTTTACAGTACTTGCGACTACGTTTATAAGTTTTGCATTCATAGGTATTGAAGCAATAGGGGTTGAAATTGAAGATCCCTTTGGTCAGGATCCAAATGATCTTCCGCTAGAAGGAATTTGTATAGGAGTAGAAGCGCATTTAGTGAATCTATATAATCAAAACAATCTATTAGAAGCAATGGGTTTGAATCGTGATAAAAAAATCATTTAATCATTTATTGTTGTTTTAAAATAAGTTATTTAAAAAACTTGTCAAGAGTCAATTTAAGTCTTAACGTCAGCTTTATATTTTTTATATAAATATATAATATTTCTCCATGCTATAATCCATTCATGAAATATACGCGGTTCATGAGTTTTAATGAAAAGAGAAATGAATTGAGGAATAGTTGGCTTTGTGAAAGCAGTTATATAACAATTATTAAAAAGCGAGGTAAATAATATGGAACAAAAACATAATGGCATTATTTTTACTGCAATACCAGACGAATCGAATGAATATTATCAACCATTTTATGAAGACTTGATTTACTTTAATGAATGTTTAAATGAAAAGAAATCAATTGCAGATCAACTTATATCTTTATCTGTTGAAGAACAAGACTTTCATACGAGCTGTTTTGAGTATGATGATATTTGGCTAAGAGATGTTGCACCGGTTGTCACAACTCATCTAGTTAAATTTAAATATAGACCAAATTATTTGCCAGATGATCAGGGGCGATATTTAGATCAACAGTTTAATAAATGGTTGAAAAAGAACGATTTTGAATATGTGAAATCCCCATTAATATTAGATGGTGGTAATCTTATTTGGAATAAAAAAGATACTGTAATATTAACAGAACGTATATTTGATGATAACGATGATTGGACAGAAGAGGAAATTATTGAGCAGTTAGAATGGGATTTAGATGTGAGTCGAGTTATTATTATTCCTGCTGAAGAAGGGGATGTACTAGCACACGCAGACGGAATGGTTAAATTTATTGATGAACATACAATGTTTATTAGTGATTTTTTAGGGGATCATGAATTTAGATATGGTGTTCAAGAGATTATTCAAGAACAAATGCCAGAAGCTGCATTTATAGTTGTTCCTTCATCATATACAGAGAAAGGACAATATGATCAAGAGATAGCATCGGCAAAAGGGTTGTATATAAATATGTTAGAATCATGTGATGCTCTTTATGTTCCTAAGTTTGGACTAGCTAAAGATGAGGAAGTTTTACGATATATTCAACAGTATACGGAGAAGCAAGTTATTCAAATTCATGTAGGAGAAATATCAACAATGGGAGGCGCAATGAATTGTTTAACATGGTATTGTCCAAGTCATTTGTTACCTTCAAAAATGAGAAGATTAAAAAATCAGAATGAAGATTTTTCAATGAAGAAGATTTTTGATTGGTTTTAATAAATAAGTAATGAAAAGAAAATATATTCAAGGAGTATTGATATGTATACCATCGCTGAGTTTTCTCGGATTTGTAAAATGAGTACGCGGATGTTAAGACATTATGACAAAGAGGAGATATTAAAACCGGCATATGTGAATCCGGTTAATGGGTATAGGTATTATGAACAAGGCCAGCTGGAGGTAGCGTTGAAAATCAAAAAGCTAAGGGAGTATAAATTTCCTCTTCCAAAAATTAAAATTGTTTTGCAGTCATCGGATCAAGATTCGTTTGTTCAACATATACAATCACAAATTATCGAGTTGTCTCATGAAGTGAAGCAAAATTTACAGGTTATTTCAGAAATGAATGAAATGGTAAAGGTGAATAGTAGTCTAAATATTGCTCGTCATAGAAATTACGATATATTAATGGGAATGAGGAATGAAGTAACGATAATTACTCAAAGAGTAAAAATAGATATAGATGATATGGATGATTATTTTTATGACTTATATGAAGAGGTACAAAAAAATGATTTTCAAATAGTCGGTTCGCCATCTGCAGTCTTTTATGATGAAGAATATATTCCAAGTAACAGTGATATTGAATTAAGAATCCCGGTTATGCAGGGGAATGATGAAGACGTAGTACAAGAATATGAAATGAAAAAACTAAGTCCACATCAAATCGTTACTACTATGCATTATGGAAGTTACGACTATATAGGTTACGCTTATATAGCGTTAGAAGAATGGGTTGAAAAAAATGGGTATGTAATAGTTAATTCGCCATATGAGGTTTATATAAAGGGACCTGAATGTGATTGTTTAGCAGAAGAGTATGTGACACAAATTTGTTTTTTAGTTACGAAAATAGAATGAGAATAAGGATTGACATTAACATTATGTCAATCCTTATTCTATGTACGAAAGCAATTTATCATAATAAAAAGGAGAAAGAATATGAGAAGAACAATCATGATTATTTGTCTAGTTCTAAGTATGCTATGGATTTCGGCATGTACTTCTAGAGTAGGAGAAGGTGAGGGTGGTAGCGCTGTACTACCTAATCAGTTACCTAAAAGTGTAGTCTTTAAAAATGGTACAATCTATACTTCAAATGAAAAGCAAGATATCGTAGAGGCTGTAGCCGTTAAAGAGGGGAAAATTACATTTGTTGGTTCAAACAAGGATGTAGAGGCATTTATAAATGAAGATACGAAAGTGGTGGATTTACAAGGACGTTTTATCCTCCCTGGTTTTGTGGACAATCATAATCATATATTTGAAGCGAAATCACCAGCAGCAGGAAATTGTAGTGTTTCATCAGATGCTTCTCTGCAAAAACAACGCTCGTATTTAAAGGCTTGTAAAAAAGGGGTGAAAGATGGCGAATGGATAAGTGGAACGGGATTCAGTTTGGAAGAGCTGTTAAAAGATATGGACGAAAAATCAGAACAACAAACCCCATTACAAGTTCTTGATGAGTTATTTCCTAATAATCCAGTATTAATTATGGAAAGAACGTCCCATTCTGTATGGGTTAATTCAAAGGCACTCGAGTTAGCTGGAATAAATAAAGATACGAAAGATCCACAAGGTGGAAGGATTATTCGGGATTCTGAGACAGGAGAACCGTTTGGTATTCTTTATGATACAGCAGGAGATATCGTGATGGAAAAAGCATGGAACTCTCAACCAAATCTCTTTGAAAAAAATTATGAAGGTTTGTTAGACGGTTTAGATGAGGTTGCGAAGAATGGTATTACTACAGTTGGTGATGGACGTCTTTATTGGAAGCGAGGTTGGTTAGACGTTTGGAATAAAGTAAATGACGAAAAAAAGCTAACAACGCGAGTAGTACTTCGTCCATGGGTATATCCAAATTTAAATGAAACAGAACAAATGGAGTATTTCCAAAAAATTAAACGTGATGACCTGTCATCCCGCATGCTTATTAATCAAGTGAAAATGTATAGTGATGGAATTAGTATTAATAGTACTGCAAAAACACTAGAAAAATACAAATTTGAGTGGTTTAAAGGAACCCCGTATGGCTTGAACTATATTCCGGAAGAAAAAATGAAATGGTGGTTAACAGAGCTTAATAAAATTGGTTACGGTGCACTCATTCACACAATTGGTGATGGTGGGGTAAGAGAGAGTTTAAATGCGATTGAAGCAGCGAAAAAAGAAGGCGCAAAACAGCCGTATACACTTACGCATGTGGAAATGGTAGAAGATAGTGATATAGATCGTTTTGCTAAATTAGGTATTAGCGCTGATTTTCAAGTAGGTCATGATTTTGCGGAAGATCCAAAACAAAGCTGGGCAAGTACGTATTTTACAAATCAGCAAATGAAACGAATTATGCCGTTAGGGCGAATTTGGAAAACCGGTGCGAATGTATCACTTAGTAGTGATTGGGATGTAAATGAACTGAATCCGCTTGTGACGATTTCGAATGCATTAAGCATTGATGAAAAGGGTTTGTCTGATGTATACGCAGCTATTGCTGCTTATACAATTAAGCCAGCGAAAGCATTAGGGCTTGATAATATAACTGGCTCGATAGAAGTTGGAAAATCAGCTGATATGATACTACTAAATGAAGATATTACTAAAATGAGTGCCGATCAGATTCCAAATGCGAAAGTATTAGTGACGGTTTTACAAGGAGAAGTAGTGTATCACAAGGCGAAATAAAGAGTCACCTTATAAAGTTGCTACAAGTAAATGAAGATATTCCTGTTGACCTTAACACGATGTCAAAGTATAGACTGTACGTACATTCATATAAGGGGTGAACACGTATGAGAAATATAGAAAATAGTTTGTTTTATATGCCTGCGGAATGGGAGAAACATGAAGGTACATGGCTCCAATGGCCACATGATAAAGCACATAGAGGTGAAGGTTATAGAGCTAAGTTAGATGATATTTGGATATTGATGGCAAAGGAGCTTCACTATGGAGAAAATGTCCATATTGTTGTATGTGATGAAGAAGAGAAAATACATGTCCAATCGAAGTTAATGGAAGCTAATGTAAATATGGATAAAATTGATTTCTTAATTCAAGAAACTGATGATATTTGGATAAGAGATAACGGACCAATCTTTGTAACGGATAAGGAAGGGAATCGCTGCCTAACGCACTGGATATTTAATGGTTGGGGAAATAAATATCCGTACGAAAAAGACGCTAATATTCCGAATAAAATAAGTGAAATGTATCGCATTCCAAAAGTTGAATCTAGTGTCTGTCTAGAGGGCGGGGGAATTGAGATAAACGGAAACGGGACCTTAATGGCGGCGAAAACGTCTATTATAAATAAAAATCGAAATCCCACACTAAGTCAGAAAGAAATTGAAATGGAGTTAACGAAATATTTAGGAGTAACGAATTTTATATGGATAACTGGTATACGCGGAGAAGATAATTATGATGAAGATACGGATTATCATATTGATGGCGCGGCACGGTTTGTAAATGAAAATACGATACTGTATGAATATGAACCTTTCGGTGAAGGAGAGCCATACCTTTTGGAGGCGTACGAAAAGCATTATCAAGAATTGCGACGAGCGAAAAATATAGATGGAAAGCCATTTCAGCTCATTCCAGTACCAGTAACAAGAAAAGTGGTAAAAGAAGCAGACTGTAAGGGTTCATATTTGAATTTTTATATTGGTAATGAAGTCGTATTAGTTCCTGTATATGGCGATGAACATGACAAGTTAGGGCTGCAAATTATTGAAGGTCAGTTTCCAGGAAGAAGAATTGTCGGTATTTATGTGAATGAATTGTATGCGTATGGTGGTATGATTCACTGTGTGACGCAGCAGCATATAGAATAGAGTAATTCAAATGAAAAAGCATGCAGAGCATATACTCTGCATGCTTTTTATAATGCTGAAAACTCCTCAACAAGTTGAGTGAATTGTTTCAATGCACTTTCAATCGGTTCTGGCGTAGTTAAATCAACACCAGCTTTTTTCAATAGGTTTAGTGGATAATCAGAACTTCCACCTTTCAGGAATTCAATATAATTTTTCTGAGCATTCGGATCACCGCTTAATAGTTTATCAGCGATTTGAATGGCAGATGCGAATCCAGTTGCATATTTGTATACGTAAAACGGGCGGTAGAAATGAGGGATTCTAGCCCATCCGTATTTTACTTCTTCATCAAATACAAGTGAATCACCGTTATATTCTTTAAATAGTTTTTCATAAATTTCACTGAAGACTTGTGCATTTAATGGTTTACCTTGTTCCGCCATTTCATGTGTGATTTTTTCAAATTCTGCAAACATAATTTGTGTAAAGAAAGTACCTTTGAATTTTTCAATAAAATGGTTAACTAAATGGTTACGCACGTTCGTTTCTTTTGCTTCTTTTAATAAATAGTGAATTAATAACACTTCATTTACTGTAGAAGCGACTTCTGCCACAAAGATAGAATAATGTGCAGAAATTCTTGGTTGGTATCCATGTGAATAGTGCGTATGCATACCGTGCCCGCATTCATGAGTAAGAGTGAACAGGCTATTTAAATCATCGTGATGATTTAAAAGAATGAAAGGGTGAACACCATATACACCAAAGTTATAAGCACCAGAACGTTTTCCTGGTGTTTCTCTTACGTCTATATATCGTTTATCTTTAAAACTTTTTAATGTCTCAATATATTCTTCTCCTAAAGGAGCTAGTGATGCAATCATAATGTCAAATGCTTCACTATATGGGATGTCTTGTTTTGCACCTTCTACTAAATCGACGCCTAAGTCGTATTGTCTTAGTTCATCTACGTTTAATTTTTCTTTTCGAATTTCATTGTATGTATGTAATGTTTGAATGTTTTTTTTCATTGTATCAATAAGGTTTTCATATACTTCTTTCGGAACCATATCGCCAAATAATGATTTCTCTAGCGCTGATGGATAGTTTCTTAGCTTCGAAACGGTAACATTATTTTTAATAGCAGCGGATAAAGTAGATGCGATGGAATTCTTTAACTGAACATATGGTTTGTAATATGCTTTATAAGCTTCTTTACGCTTTTCACGATTCGTATCTTCTATTAACTTTGCATACATTCCGCGTGTTAAGTTCACTTTTTCTCCATCGTCAGTCGTCACTTCACCAAATAATATATCTGCATTGTTTAACATACCAAATGTGTGCTGTGGAGAAGAAAGAGCTTCACCCATCTGTGATAAAATTTCTTCTTGGTCCTTATTCAATACATGTTTTTTATAACGGTATAATTCAAACAAGTCTTCTTTATAATATTGTAAGCCTTCTGTTTCTTCTATGTAAGAATGTAATGTGCTTTCGTCTATGCTAAGTAAGAAGGGGGAAAAGAAAGATTTAGCTGCACTTACTTTTACGTGTAATTGTGATACTTTATCGACAAGAGATTGCGCGTCAGTATCGCGTGTATCAAGGTCAGATTGTAATCGTGCATAAGCGAACATTAAAGATATTATGCTAGAAATTTCTTCACTCTTCGTTAAATAAGCTAATAAACTATTGCCATCGTGAATATTGCCATTAAACTCGTGTAATTCCTTCGTTAATACTTCAATTTTATGAAAATCACTTTCCCAATCTTCAATTGTATGGTAAATGTCTGTTAAATCCCATTTTTCTATATCAGCTACTTGTAATCGATCTTTAAGTTCTGTCATAATCATTTCCTTTCTAAACATGTAGTTATATTTCTATATAACTATGAAATACAACAAATTGCAAAAAATCCCTGCTGAAAATTGAAAAGCCTTGCTAAAATAACAAGGCTTACATACTTATAGTGTAATTCCGAATTTTGAATGTAAAAGGTTTGTATATTGCATGTCTGTAACGGTTTCTTTCGTTTTTTTACCATTTTTCGCTACTGTAAGGCTATCTTTCGTTAAAGAGGCATGCCCATCTTCAGTTAGTTTTACAATAAGAGGTATTTATTAAAGGGTGACCCTTCATGTTCAACGATAATTTTTTGTGCTGTATTTGCTTTTTCTTCATCCACTTCTTCTATATAAAATGCATAACCTAACGTCCAATCATCAGCAGAAGATTGATCCAAGAACTCATTGTTTTTCCGCATCTCTAAAATGTAGTTTCCCTTTTCGGTCATTTCTTTACGAATACGATAATCTCCTGTAACAGAGTGAATGACTTCACCTGAGAAAGGGACAGGGGCAAGAGGTAAGTATGATCCGAATCCTACTTCAATTAAATAAGATTCATTATGATGTGTTAAAACGGTTGCGATATGGCCAGAATCAACAGCCCATATGGAGTTTGCAGCGTTATAAACTGTTCCTGAAACGAGATGAACATCAAATCCAGCGTCTTTAAGGAAGTAATACATAGTAGGATTGAGTTCATAACAAAGACCGCCACGGTTATTTACTAAAATTTTCTCTTTCAAATTTTCTTTTGATATTTCTTTAAAATTCTTTTCGAGAATATTTAAGTTTTCAAAAGGAACAGTTTGTGCCATTGCGTACATAATGTTAGATAAATCTTCAAATGAAACTGTATCTTTTTCTTCTATATATAATCGTGCGAAAAATTGTTTTTGAAAGTCTGTCATAGAAATCCCTCCGTTATGTTTTTATAGGTAAATTGTAAACAATCTTGAATAGGATGTGAAATTAAAACTACGTTGAATATTTGAAGTGAGATTAAAAAAAATGTGGGAGAGTGAGAGATTGCTACTTTACTAACGGTGGGACGAATATTATAATAATTCTGATAAACTATGCAAACGCTTTCTTAGAAGGGGATGGTGTACAGATGTTTAAAAGAATAACAATAGTCGGATTGTCAGTTGTTATGTTTTTACCTAGTATATATGAGGGGAGTAGAGCATATGCAGATACAGTTAACAATGGAACGTTAATGCAGTATTTTGAGTGGTATGCTCCGAATGATGGGGATCATTGGAATCGTTTGCGTACTGATGCTGAAAATTTAGCGCAAAAAGGAATTACATCTGTTTGGATACCCCCTGCATATAAAGGAACTACGCAAAATGACGTAGGATATGGAGCATATGATTTATATGATTTGGGGGAATTCAATCAAAAGGGAACAGTGCGGACGAAATATGGGACGAAAGCACAATTGAAATCTGCAATTGACGCTTTACATAAGAAAAACATCGATGTATACGGTGATGTAGTTATGAATCATAAAGGTGGGGCTGATTATACGGAAACTGTCACAGCAGTTGAAGTAGACCCGAGCAATCGAAATGTTGAAGTATCAGGTGATTATGAAATTAGTGCGTGGACAGGCTTTAACTTTCCAGGGCGTGGAGATTCTTATTCTAATTTCAAATGGAAATGGTATCATTTTGACGGAACAGATTGGGATGAAGGAAAGAAATTAAACCGAATTTATAAATTTAGGGGCATAGGTAAAGCGTGGGACTGGGAAGTGTCTAGCGAGAATGGGAATTATGATTATTTGATGTACGCGGATCTTGATTTTGATCATCCAGATGTTGCGAATGAAATGAAAAAATGGGGAACGTGGTATGCGAAGGAATTAAATTTAGATGGCTTTCGTTTAGATGCTGTTAAACATATTGATCATGAATATTTGCGCGATTGGGTAAATCATGTTAGACAGCAAACGGGGAAAGAAATGTTTACAGTAGCTGAATATTGGCAAAATGATATCCAGACTTTAAATAATTATTTAGCGAAGGTCAATTATAATCAATCTGTGTTCGATGCACCACTTCATTATAATTTTCACTATGCTTCAACAGGAAATGGGAATTATGATATGAGAAATATTTTAAAAGGAACGGTAGTTGCGAATCATCCTACACTTGCGGTTACTCTAGTTGAAAATCATGATTCACAGCCTGGTCAGTCATTGGAATCTGTAGTGAGCCCTTGGTTCAAACCGTTGGCATATGCATTTATTTTAACGCGTGCAGAGGGATATCCTTCTGTTTTCTATGGTGATTACTATGGTACAAAAGGAAATAGTAACTATGAAATTCCAGCGTTAAAGGACAAAATTGATCCGATTTTGACGGCACGAAAAAACTTTGCATATGGTACGCAGCGGGATTATTTTGATCATCCAGATGTAATTGGCTGGACAAGAGAAGGTGATAGTGTACATGCTAATTCTGGTTTAGCAACATTAATCTCTGATGGACCAGGAGGGTCAAAGTGGATGGATGTTGGAAAGAATAATGCAGGGGAAGTATGGTACGATATTACGGGTAATCAAACAAATACTGTAACAATTAATAAGGATGGTTGGGGACAGTTCCAAGTAAGTGGAGGATCAGTTTCCATATATGTTCAGCGGTAGGTTTCCCCCTTCTTTTTTACATGCTGCATAGTTATAAAGGTATGACACCTTTACTTTTCACGTAACATATAGTATGATGATTTCAATAAATTAGATTTCAATGACTATAATATAAATTAATGAGAGGTGCTTTTTTGTGAGTGCGGTAGGTACTAAATAGGAAAAATTTAATGAAATAAATCGGATAAAATCAGGGGATTTTTATGTGTATCATACCCCTAAATTTGTCATGGATTTATTTCGATACCTATGAAGATACCTACAACACTTTATAAAGCGTGTAATAAGGGGATTGCCATCCGTTTTTTATGGTTTATTTCCTCATATGTTATTGCACATGCCTTGTAAATGTAAAAGCTGCGGTATCCCCGCAGCTTTTTTGTATATATTTTTAATGTATAAAAATGGTAATTGGATAATGTAGAACTCATTGGAATCTAATGAGTAGGTATCTTCATTTATGATAAAAATCAATCATTGTGAGGAGAAACAAAATGAATACGATGACTTTTGAAAAGTTACAATATAACGAATTAAAGGATATAGTGAAATCTTATTGTGTAAGTGGATTAGGTAAGGAATTACTAAACAAATTAGAGCCGAGTACGAGTCTAAAAGTAGTGAGAAATCGCTTGAATGAAACGACAGAAGCACGAGCTATATTAGATGCAGAGGGGCATGTTCCTTTCTTCGGCATTTCTAATATTGCTAGTACAATTCAAAAATTAGAAAAAGGGATGATTTTAGACCCAGAAGAATTAGTAAGTGTTTCAGACTTTTTACGTGGGTGTAGAAAGATTAAAAAGTTTATGTTAGATAAAGAATTTTTTGCACCAGTATTAGCTTCTTATGCAAATTCAATGACTGAATATAAAAGTATTGAAGAGGAAATTAACTTTTCAATTAAAGGAAATAGTATTGATGTAGCTGCAAGTAAAGAGCTAAAGCGAATTCGAAATAATATCGATTCTGTAGATGGGAAAATAAAAGAACGTTTAACGAAGTTTTTAAATAGTAGTGCAAATAAGAAATTCATTCAGGAATTCTTTATTAGTAAAAAGGATGACCGTTATACGATTCCAATTAAATCTTCCTATAAAAACCAAGTTGCTGGAAGTATTATTGAAGCCTCGGCAAAAGGTTCTACTGTATTTATAGAACCACATACGGTTACGAAATTGAATGCAGAATTAGCAGGCTTGAAAGCAGAAGAAGCGGTTGAAGAGTATCAGATTTTAGCGACTTTATCAGGAATGGTGTTAGAAAACATTTATAGTATAAAGATTAACATGGAGCTAATTAGTCAGTATGATATGGTATTCGCGAAAGCGAAGTTTAGTAAATCGATTGATGGAATAGAACCGAAGTTAAACGATCATGGCTACATTCATTTAGTGAATTGTAAGCATCCGCTTTTAACAGGGCAAGTTGTACCGTTACATTTTAAAATTGGTCAAGAGTATCGTAGTTTAATTATTACAGGGCCGAATGCGGGCGGAAAGACAATTGTGTTAAAAACGATTGGATTGTTAACATTAGCTACAATGTCAGGCCTTCATATTGCAGGAGATAAAGGTACAGAAATTGCTATTTTCGAAAATGTATTCGTAGATATTGGTGATAATCAAAGTATTGAAAATGCACTAAGTACATTTTCTTCTCATATGAAAAATCTTTCTGAGATTATGAGGATGTCAAATAATAATACGTTGCTATTATTTGATGAAATAGGAAGCGGTACAGAACCGAATGAAGGTGCAGCACTTGCAATATCTATTTTAGAAGAGTTGTACCTTGCGGGATGTATTACCGTTGCGAGTACGCATTACGGAGAAATTAAACGATTCTCAGAAATGCACGATGACTTTATGAATGCAGCGATGCAATTTAATAGTGAAACGTTAGAGCCGCTTTATAAATTAGTTATTGGCAAATCAGGGGAAAGTAATGCACTTTGGATTGCAAACAAAATGAACGTAAAAGAACATGTACTGAAAAGGGCGAAAGAGTACATGGGAAATAAAGAGTACGCTTTAGAAAAAGTGAATGAAAGTAAAATTAGAAAACCGAAATTTGTACAAGAAAAAAGAGAATCTCATTATGAGTACAAAATCGGCGATCGTGTGAATTTATTGGATTATGATGATTTTGGTATCATCTATAAGGAAAAAGATAATTTTTATAACGTTGATGTATATTATAACGGTGAATTCGTTGAAGTAAATGTAAAACGTATTACTTTAGAGGTAGCAGCGAAGGAGTTATATCCAGAAGGATACGATTTAAATACACTATTTGTTGATTATAAAGAAAGAAAAATGCAACACGATATTGAGCGCGGATCGAAAAAAGCACTGCGTAAAATTCAAAAAGAAATAAGAAAGAATAGAGGATAAGTTAAAATGGTAACGATTAGACAAGAACAAAAAAATGATTATAGAAAAACAGAAGAAGTCGTAAAAGAGGCATTTTCACTTGAAGAATTTAGCGATAAAACAGAACATGAACTTGTAAAACGTATTAGAGAATGTGACGCATTTATTCCGGAGTTATCAATTGTTGCGGTAGATGAAGATATAGTTGGTCACATTATGTTATCGAAAATTACAATAGAACAAGATGGAACTTCTGTAGAATCGTTAGCACTTGCACCAGTTTCAGTTACTAGGGGCCATCAGAAGAAAGGAATTGGCGGAAAACTGATCACGGCTGCTTTAGAAAAAGCGAAAGAACTTGGATACGGATCAGTTGTAGTATTAGGACATCCAGAGTACTACCCGAAATTTGGTTTTAAGAAAGCAAGTGAGTGGAATATAAAAGCACCGTTTGAAGTGCCTGAAGAGGTATTTATGATAATGGAATTAACAGAAAATGCTCTTCAAGGTGTAGAAGGAATTGTACAATATTCGAGTGCTTTTGCTGAGTAGGAGTACCGGTTAAGAAATGTAATCATAAAAGATGCTATCTTTTTGTATGGATATACAGAAAGATAGCTTTTTTTATTAAGCGGATCTACTGACGTATATTTTGCTCAATGAATAATTGAGGTGGTAAAATTGATATAGAAACGTAAAGGGAGAGAATGAAATGAATAAGCGAGAAACAGATAGCAATGAGAATGCAGTTACGTTATATGTTACAAGGCACGGTAAAACAATATTAAATACGAATCATCGCGCGCAAGGTTGGGCAGACTCTCCATTAGTAGAAAAAGGTGTGGAAGTTGCTACAAATTTAGGAACAGGATTAAAAGATATTCATTTTATGAATGCGTATAGTAGTGATAGCGGCCGCGCGATTGAAACTGCTAATTTAGTATTAAAATATAGTGAGCAATCAAAATTGAAACTTGAGCAAAGAAAAAATTTGCGAGAATTAAATTTCGGTATTTTTGAAGGTGAAAAACTTGAGAATATGTGGGATGTGGTTGGAAAAGCTGCGGGCGTTGCATCACCAGAAGAACTCATGAAGTTTTCTATTCAAGAAGTTATCGATCTTATTAGAGCAGCAGATCCTACGAAACAGGCGGAAGATTGGGAATTATTTTCTACTCGTATAAAAGTAGAGATTGATAAAATTAGTGAAGAAGCTGCTAAAAATGGCGGCGGTAACGTATTAGTTGTCGTTCATGGGCTTTTGATTACTGCCTTAATAGAAATGTTAGACAGTAGCAAAACAAAACTTGGGGTGGAAAATGCTAGTGTGACGAAGATTGTATACCAAGATGGAACATATACAGTCGAGTCGGTTGGAGATATGAGTTATGTTGCAAAAGGGAAAGAAAGTGTTGAAATATAATTAAATCTCAAATAGAAATAAGAAAAGGAAGGTAGAGAAATCTAGCTTCCTTTTCATTTTGTGAATTATGGGATTAATAAAATCTTCCCAGTACTTTTACGGCTTTCTAATAATTCATGAGCACGGGCACCGTCTTGTAAAGAGAATGTAGTAGGATTTGAAATGTTTAATTTTCCAGTTGCGATCCAATCAAATAATTGAGTGGAGCGCTGCTTACGTTCTTCATAAGTGGTAAGAACGTTCCAAAGGTCTCCGCCAGTTAAAGTTTTTGAAGTATCCATAAGCATACGTGGATCAACTGGAGCAGGATTACCACCAGCCATTCCGTAAAATACGACAGTACCGCCAATTTTAGTAGCGTTAAAACTTTCCTCTAATGTAGAACCTACTGATTCATATACAACATTTACTCCAGTTCCATTAGTCATTTCAAGTACTTTCGTATGCCATTCTTCGTTATATAAAAATACGTGATCGGCACCAGCTAATGTAGCTATCTTTGCTTTCTCTTTTGATGACGTTAAACCAATTACTTTTCCGCCATATAGTTTAATCATTTGAACGAGAAGTTGACCGACGCCACCAGCTGCAGCGTGTACTAAAGCTATATCACCTTGTTTTAGTTGATAGCTATCTTGCGTTAAATAATGTGCTGTTAATCCTTGTAATAAGACAGAAGCGGCTGTTTCAAAAGAAATAGAATCTGGTAGTGGGATTACTTTTTCAGATGGAACGGCAACCAGTTCTGCATTTGCAAATGGGACGTCCGCAAATGCAATACGGTCTCCTAGGTTGATAGTAGTAACGTCAGCTCCTACTTTTTCAACAATTCCAGCTCCTTCATAACCTAATACATAAGGCGGATTGCCAGCAAGATGATAATCGCCGCGGCGTCTATAAATATCAGCGAAGTTTAATCCGATTGCTTTCGTGCGGACTAGAATTTCATTTGGATTTATGGTTGGATCATGTATTTCTTTATATTGTAGTACATCTGGACTTCCAAACTGTTCGAAACAAAGTGCTTTCATATGGAATACCTCCATTTTATTGTTTGTCGATGCTCTTTATCATACAATATAAATATCAATAGACAAAGAGGATTAATTCGATGGAATCAATCGGAAATATCGATTGAAAAGAGGGATGATAAATGGAGATAAAACAATTAATTACATTTAAAGTAGCAGCAGATACTTTGAACTTTACACAAACTGCGAAGAAATTAAACTTTGCTCAATCGAGCGTGACAGCGCAAATTAAAACGTTAGAAGCCGAGCTTGGTACACCGTTATTTGAAAGATTAGGAAAACGTCTTTTCTTAACTGAAGCAGGAAGAAAGTTTCAACTATATGCGGACAAGATTATTGCACTTAGTAACGAAGCAAAGACGGCCGTGAAAAATGATGAGGAAATAGCAGGTACGTTAATAATTGGTGCACAAGAAAGTCAATGTACATACAGACTGCCTTCTATATTAAAGAAGTTTAAAGCACAATTTCCTCAAATAAAACTTATATTTAAACCAGCACATTCTAATAAAGATGCGAAGGAACAATTGATGGAAGGGAAAGTAGATCTTGCATTTATTTTGGACGAATGTAAAACAGAAGATGTTTTGCATGTGGAACCACTTATGAAAGAAGAATTAAAAGTAGTAGCTGCTCCAGGGCATCGTTTACTTGAACAACCTTCAGTTTCTATAAAAGATTTAGAGAGTGAAACACTTTTACTAACAGAATTAGGCTGCTCGTATCGGACTTTATTTGAAGAGCTATTTCGCGGGGAAGATGTATATCCAGCAAATAAAATTGAATTTGTTAGTGTTGAAGCAATTAAACAATGTGTTATTGCAGATTTAGGCATAGCCGTTTTACCAGCAATAGTAGTAGAAAAAGATATACGAGAGGGGACGATAAAAGAGTTACATTTAGAAAATACAATCTCTCCGATTTATACGCAAATCGCTTGGCATAAAGATAAATGGATGACAGCACCACTGCGACAATTTATTGATGTAACGAGGGAGTTTTTTGTAACGGATTAAGTGGAGAAATATTTATTTTATATAAAAGAAAAAATGGCAATTTTGTATAAAGAACCGATGCTTGAATATAACAAGTATCGGTTCTTTTATGTTTTAAATATAGAATGCTATAAAATGTGTATTTCTCAACTTTTTTTCTTACAAGGATAAGTAAAATTTTTCGTATATTCCAATAATCATAAGGGAATTTACAACGTTTATACGTTTCTGTAAGATGCCTCTAGGAAGCGTGAAAGGAGGACTTACATAGCGGTATAGTTTGTCTTTAGTATACGTACTTATTGTGAGGAGGAATTTAAAATGTTTAAAAAGTTAATGAAAGTATGCGTGTTAAGTGCGGCAAGTATAGGTGTATTATTTAGTTTTCAAGGAAGTACATTTGCAGCTACTGATTTAAGTAGTTATTATGACGGGAAAAATCCAGCAACAACGAAAGTATACGGGGGAAGTACGACGTGTGATGCAGATGGATTTAATGCAAAATCTACAGCTGTATATGAAGGTAGTAAAAAAGTAGGGACAGTGTATTTACGTTACAGTAATAAATGTCATGCAGCATGGGCTAAGTTTGTTTTAGATCAACCAGCACCAGCTGTTTCGGGAGGAGTGTACGCGTACGCTGTTGTGAATAAATACAAAAATGGTGTATTTCAAAAATCAGTTACTTCTAATCAGGGGAACGGCACAATAAAAACAGGTCAAACGAGCACTTATACAGGAATGGTATTTGATTTAACTGCTGATTTCGGATACACAGCAGATGCTGAAGCAGTTACGTTTAATAACGGTTACGGGAAAACAGCACGTTATTAATAAAGGAGTGAAATGATATGAAACTTTTAAAAAAGACGAGTGCATGTTTATTGCTATCTTTACTCGTTGTAACTAGTATGTTTAGCACGACTAATAGCGATAAAGCATACGCAGAAGACCATTCATATGATGGGAAAAGTCCTTATTATAACAGCTGTGATCAATCTGCAGTAACGAAAGAAAAGAAGTGGATTGATTCAAATTCGTATGTGGAATTAAAATTTAGCACGACGTGTAAAACAGCGTGGGCAAAAGTTACTGTAACGCGTGCAGCGGTTTATAATAACGAAGCTGATGCAAGGATTGTTAGAAAAACAGATGGAAAGGCATACACTTGTGGAAGTGCTGGAGGAAATGGTGTTGTAAATAAAGGGCAAACATCATGCTATACGCCAATGGTATATGACTTAGATCCAAGAAAGGCGCAAGCGCAGGGGAAACATGCAATACCGAATAGTGATGCTTATAATTATGCGGAGACTATTTGGTATTGATGAGGATATGGAGATTGTAAGATAGAATATTTTAAGAGCATGTTTTGATTGGATTTCAAAACATGCTCGTTTTGTATTCATTCTAATTTTTTCGGTAATCATGGACCATTGAATTAACTAAGGTCTGTATCAGGAGGATTGTATCCAAGGTGACGAGCCATTGATACAATTTGTCCTTTATGATGAAACTCATGAGTCTCTGTATGAGTTAAAAGCCATAGCGGAGTTGTGCTCCAAGGTTCTCTTTGCCATTTCACTTCATTTGCTATGTTTTCAAGCCAACGATCATTGTATTCATTTAAAAAACTTTGTACAGTCTCATCTACTAATTTAAATCTAGCACGGACTTTCGCGACATCTGCATGCTCAATTTCGTAATCGCTAGCAAATGAAAAATCTGCTCTTTTTTGCTTGAATGCGAATGACCCAAGCCAGTATCGATAGCAATCGGCTACATGAATATGTGTCTTTATAATGCTACCGCTCCCGAAATTCGGAACAGTGCTATGTAATTTTTCTAATGGGATTTCTTCTAAAAATGTGAATAGAGTTTCTCTTGTAGAGCTAATAAGATTATATTGCTGTTTTAAAATATGTAACATGCAAGTACACTCCTCTTTTATTTACATAGTAAGTAATTCTATATTTACGAGGAGTGAACCTTTTTATTATTTTTAATAAGCATATTAGATGTATTTCTTATTTGTTTCTGATAGATTAAACAAGGTGAAACTTTAATAAGTTGAACATTCTTAGTTCATAATAAATTGTACATCAAGAAGGAGAACGATAAAATGAATAGACTAGTGGGTTTAAAACAATTTGAAATAACGCGCGGGGCGTTACTTAAATTTATGGAAACGTTAGATGATAAAACTGCGGATACGCAGCCAGAGGGTTTTAACAATACAATTCGTTGGCATATCGGTCACGTGTTAACAGCAGCAGAAGTTTTCATGTTTGGAAAAGAATTCAAACAATTACCAACTGAATATCCAGGTATGTTTGGGTATGGATCACGACCATCTAAATGGAAAACAGAAGGACCATCGTTAGAAGTATTAACGGCTCAATTAAAAGAACAAGCAAAACGTATTAACGAAATTCCAGCAGAAGCATTTGAAAATAAACTGCCAGAGCCATTCCTAGGATTGGAAACAGTAGGGGAGCTTTACGGTATGATGCTTTATCATGAAGCTGATCATATTGGGCAAATGAAAGCGATGGAACGTATTATTAAAGCTCTTTAGTCTTAATTGCATATAACAAGCAATACAGTTGTAATGTTAAATAATATATACAAAAAAGGTCGATAAATTATTATCTACCTTTTTTGTATAACTTCTTGAAGGATTAGGGATTATCATCGTGGTGCTGATGAAGAAGGATAAGAGAATGTTATAATTTTTATGGTGTGATTATTAATTATAGTATTCCTAAATATGGAATATACGTATAATAATAGAGAAGAACTAGAAATAGGGGTGAATACTATGATTACATTAGAGCAAAAGTTGGAGCAATATAAACATACATATGTACAGTTAAAGGGAGAACTAAAATGGAAAACGAGTGATTCTCGAACAGGAATGATGATTGCTGCTATGTATGCAGGTAGTGATAAATTGTTTGATCTCGGACGTTTTTTAGAAATTAGTAGTTATATTAAGAATCAGGTAGGGATGTTTTCATACTTAAAGTCTTATCATCGTTTTGTAGTGGCCGCAACATTAGATATTCACTTTACAGATTACAAGGAAGCTTTTCGGACGTTTTTAGATTTATATGAACAATTGGTCACTGGTGGCTTTAGCCGGAGTATATTTACTTATCTCGCAGCAGCTGTGCTTTTAACAGAAGAAAATGAACAGCATGGCACACATATTCAGCGTTCGATGCAAGTATATAAACGCATGAAAAAGGATCACCTCTTTCTTACAAGTACAAATGATTATCCGCTCGCAGTTTTATTAGCAGGACAATCAGAGCATGTAGAAACACTTATGGACCGAGTGGAACGTCTTTATCAGAAACTAGCGACAGCTGGTTTGCGTAAAGGGAATGATCTTCAATTTTTGAGTCATATTCTTTCACTAAAGAAGGATGTCAGGGAAGAACTATTAGTTGCAAAATGTACAAATATATGGAATTTGTTAAAGCAAGAAAAGATAAAAGTAAAACAGATGCATTACCCAGCTATCGGGCTACTAGCGTTACTCGAGGACGGAGAAAAAGAGATTCATTCTATTCGAGCATTTATTGAAAAATTGCAGGGGGATAAATTATTCCGTTGGCATACAGATACAAATATTCTTATTGCTATTCAACTGTTCGTAAGTCAGAAAGGTGAGGAAAGTAAAGCTACCAACACAGGTTTACAAACAATGATAGAAGTCCTCATACAAGCACAACAAGCAGCTATGATGGCAACGATTGCCGCTTCATCTGCAGCAACCTCTTCTGCTAGTAGTAGTTCATAATATGCAACTGCTTATGCTCTTGTAAATTATAACTCCTTTGATAAGGACTGTTTAAAAAATATTACTAAAAAAGCCCATCACTCTCTTATGAGTGATGGGCTGCCTGTTTTTACATAATCAGTATTATCTTTTTGATTCCTTCAAATGTTTGAGCTGCGTGACAATCATAATGCTAATAACAACGAGTAAAAACCATGAGCTAATTTTACTTAAGTGAACGAGATTCCACGCTTCCCGTTGATTTGGATATTGCCATGCACCGAAAAATGTTACGATGTTCTCTGCAATCCAAATGAAAAATCCGATAAGGAAAAAGGAGAGAATGAGTGGCATTTTATATGTAACACCTTGTAATGAAAATTGTACAAATGTGCGAGAGAAAACAATGAATAGTAGTAAAGTTAATATCCATCTAAAGTCGTATGTAAAGTGGTGTGTGAAAAAATTGAAGTAAATCATAGCTCCTAACGGTACGGCAAAAATAGCTTTCGGCCAATGATGCATTTGTAAATGCAACCTTCTCCACGCTTGGCATATGTAACTTGCGACACTAGCATACATAAAACCGCTGTAAAGCGGGACTCCAAAAATCTTTGAATATGCCTCTTCAGGATAACTCCATGAACCAAAATGGACTTTATATATTTCTAGAAAGAGTCCGATGAGGTGAAAGACAGTGATTACTTTTAACTCGTCTTTCGTCTCAAGTCCAGTCTTGTACATAATCCACTGCATAAGAAGGCATACGATGAGTATGAAATCATAACGATATAACCCTGGGATTGAAACAATTTTTGACAGGGCTAGTGTTAAGAAAATAACGACTGGGAATAAGCAAGATAATGCTTGCTCGTAAGTGAAATATAGTAGTTGTTTTATATAGAACATTGTGTCACCTTCGGTATCTTTATTAGAAAAATCAAAATAATTAATAAGTATACTACAATTTAAAAAATAATCCAGTAGTCTATTTTGCATGTATTTGTAAGTTTTAGAAGGGAATTGTAATGAGTATTTTAATATTGTAGCAAAGTAAAAAAATAGTTTGCTATTTAAAAAAAGTGGGGATATAATATCTAAATGAAAATGATAATTATTATCAATAATAATTACAAATAAAAAATAATTATAAAAAACAACTGAATATAAAGGATGAAATGAAACATGTTACATAAGTCTACTGTACATGCTGGTAGTAACCGCTGGATACATATTAAGTTCATATGTTTCATGAGCTTAACAATTTTATGTTTAATTGGATCTATATTTTTAGCCATTTCATTTGGTGCAAAGGATATTCATTTACAAACGGTGTGGACAGCGGTTTTGGATTACAATCCGAAATTAACGCAGCACCAAATTATTTATGAATTAAGGCTCCCGAGAGTAATTGGAGCAGCAGTTGTAGGGGCAGCTTTTGCGGTCGCTGGAGCGGTTATGCAAGGAGTAACACGAAATCCTTTAGCTGATGCAGGTGTACTTGGCATAAATGCAGGAGCGATGTTTGTAGTAGCACTTAGTTTTGCTTTTTTTCCGCATATGCCGTATTCCTATTTAATGATTGTTTCCTTTATTGGAGCAGTCTTAAGTACAGTACTTATTTTTGTTATTGGATCAGCAACATCAGGTGGGTTAACACCAATGAGGTTAACGATTGCTGGAGCTGTTATGGCAGCGCTTTTACATTCATTAAGTTCAGGTGTTGCGATTTATTATGATTTAAGCCAAGATTTAGCGTTTTGGTATGCTGGTGGTGTTGCAGGGGTTAAGTGGGAACACTTGAAATTTTTAGTGCCTATTATTCTTATAACGATTATTTTTGCGATAGTGTTAGGGCGATCTATTTCACTCATATCAATGGGGGATGATGTTGCTACAAATTTAGGAGTGAAAACGAACCGAACGAGAATACTAGGGATGACTATAGTAGTTATTCTGGCAGGTGTTTCTGTTTCAGCTGTTGGTTCTATTGGATTTGTAGGATTAGTTATCCCACACATTGCTAGAAAATTAGTTGGTGTTAATTATAGACTCATTATTCCTATGTCAGCATTATTAGGAGCTATGTTATTAGTTGTAGCTGACCTAGGAGCAAGAACAGTAAATCCTCCTAAGGAACTTGCGATAGGGATTATGGTAGCTCTTGTTGGAGTTCCGTTCTTCCTCTATATAGCACGTAAAGTCGGGAGGGAGCTATAAGTGAAAGATCTTTTTAACACGGATAAAAAGAGAGCTATTACTGTAACTGCAATCTTCGGATGTGTAAGTATCGCTGTAATTTTAATTAGTTTAAATACAGGGACACTGAGTATAGCGCCACTTAAAGTAATTGAAACACTTTTTGGTTATGGTGATTTTGAGAGCGCAACCGTGCTATACGATTATCGTATGCCAAGAATTATTATCACAATGTTAGCCGGTATTGGCCTTGGGATTTCCGGTGCGATTTTGCAAGGATTATCACGTAATGCACTTGCAGACCCTGGTATTCTTGGACTGCATTCAGGTGCATCTTTCGGGCTAATTATATTCGTTACATTCTTTCATTCTATTAATGAAAGTGCATCCATTTTAATACCGTTATTTACATTTGGCGGAGGAGTATTAGCTGCATTTCTTATTATTTTACTTGCGAGTGATCGGTCAAAAGGTTTACTTCCTATTAGACTTATTCTCGTTGGTATTGCAGTTTCAGCTGGTTTTAGTGCAATTTCGTTATTTTTCTCTCTCAAGTTAAATGATGAGACGTATACATTCGCTTCTAGATGGCTAGTTGGTAACGTGTGGGGAAGGGATTGGATTCATGTCCTTGCATTATTACCTTGGATTTTCATACTAACCCCTTATGCGTGGCTAAAATCTAAAACGTTAAATGCGTTGTCACTAGGTGATAGTGTAGCGGCAGGACTTGGTGTTTCTGTTCAAAAAGAACGGTTATTACTATTAGCTACAGCGGTTGGATTATCTTGCGCAAGTGTATCGATGGCAGGAGGGATTGGTTTTATCGGTTTAGTTGCTCCACATATTGCAAGAAAGTTAGTAGGTACTACCTATCAACATTTTCTTCCGCTAGCTGGCATTATCGGAATGATTATTTTAGTACTAGCAGATACGATAGGTCGTTCTATATTCGAGCCAAATTCTATTCCAGCTGGTGTAGTAGTGGCAGCTTTAGGAGCACCTTATTTTCTTTATTTACTTACAAAAACAAAATAAATACTTCAAAGAGGAGAACATATGAAAAAGAAACTTACTATTTTATTTAGCATCATGTGTATTTTAGTATTAGCAGCATGTGGTCAAACGAAAGCTAATGAAGAGGCAACGAAAAAAACTGAAAAAAGTAATAATCCGAAAATCGCTTCTATGTCCATTCACTTAACGAATAATTTACTTGCATTAGGAATTACACCTGTAGGCTCTGTTATTGGTGGAGATTTAAAAGATTTCTTACCGCATGCTAAAGAGAAGTTGAAAGATACGAAGAAGCTTGGTGTTGTAACAGATCCGAATATGGAAGCGTTGCTTCAGTTAAAGCCATCTGAAATTTATGTGGATGAAAAATACGCTGGCAAAGATTTAGCGAAATACGAAAAGATTGCAAAAACACATTCTTTCAATTTAGATGAAGGTACGTGGAGAGATCATTTAAAACAAGTTGGTAAACTTGTAAACCGTGAGAAAGAAGCAGATAAATATATTCAAGATTACGAAGAGCAATCAAAACGAGTAAAAAGTTTAATAGATAAAGAGCTAGGTAATAACGAAAAAGTAATGGCAATTCGCGTTACTGCAAAAGAATTACGTGTATTTAGTACGAAAAGACCGATGGGACCAATTTTATTCCAAGATTTAGGATTACAACCTGCAAACGGTGTAGAGAAAATTGATGGAAACCGTCCTTTCGAAGTCATTTCACAAGAAGTATTACCTGACTTTGATGCAGATGCGATTTTCGTCGTTGTAAACAGAGATGATAAGGCAAAAGCTGCATTTAAACAACTTCAAGAAACACCAATTTGGAAAGATTTAAAAGCAGTTAAAGGCAAGCACGTATACATTATCAATGATCAACCATGGCTTGACTATTCTGCTTTAGGAAACAAAATGGCAATGGATGAAGCGGAGAAAATGTTTACGAAATAATATCGATTCGTTGTTAGGAAGACCCTCTAAATTTTGAGGGTCTTTTTTTATTGTTAGAATAAATGAAAAATTATACAATGAATTTAATTTAACGTAGAGGAGATATGCCAATGTCAGCGCTTATTGTAAGTATCCCGTTTATGAAACAAGGGGATAAATAGGTTAAAATAAGTATCCCCGCTATTAAAAAAAGGGGAGTTTGAAATGACAATGAATCTTTTTCGAAATAAAACGATTAAATTATCAGCTATTAGAGAAGCTGATGCTGAAGTAATGGCTATGTGGCAAGAGGATAGTGAATATTTAAGAAATGTAGATACAGATGTAGCATTCCCGCAATCGATACAAGAAATAGCAAGTGATGGGCTATTAAAAGGACGGAAATCGAATAGTGTATCTTTCATGTTGAGGACAGTTCAAGATGATCGTTTAATTGGTTTTGTGGCGATTCATGGCATAGAGTGGAATAACAGAACAGGGTTATTAGCAATTGGTATAGGAGATGCGAATGATAGAGGGAAGGGATATGGAAAAGAAGCGATCCATCTTATCTTAAAATATGCTTTCTATGAATTGAATTTGCACCGCGTCGGTCTTGATGTTATCTCTTATAATAAAGCTGCGATTGAGTTGTATAAAAAGATGGGTTTTCAGATGGAAGGTTGTATGAGAGAAGCAGTTCAAAGAGATGGGAAGTGTTTTGATCGTATGATTATGGGGATATTGCGGGATGAATGGATAGAGCTGCAAGATTAGCGAATACATTCAATATTATATATGTAGTATGCAGGAGATATAATGATAATTGGCGAAAATTTACAGTGAACTGATTGAATTTATAAGGAGTTATGTAAAATGAATTTAGAAAAAGCAAAACCAGTAAATGAAGAGGTCGCTGAATTAAAGGAACTAATTAAAGAGTTACACGGAAGTGTACATCAACTGCAAAGCGAAGTGCAGCAACTAAGGCACGAAAGACCAGTTGTTGAAGTGAGAAAAGGTGTTCAATTATCACCAACAATTGTCGGACAAATTGGTGGTATGATTTTAGGTGGGTTAGCAATTATCGGTATATTTTGGTGATGAAAAAAGGTTTGCAGCACGATGCTGCAAACCTTTTGTATTTGACGATATAATTTCATGCAATACAACTTTTACATTAAATAACGTAAATATATATAAGCATGTGATAACAAGAGTGCAACAATAGTTAATGGTAAACCAATTTTTAAGAAGTCCATATAAGAGAAAGCATGTCCTTCACGTTTTGCAATACCAGCAACGACTACGTTTGCAGATGCTCCGATTAGCGTTCCGTTTCCTCCTAAGCAAGCTCCAAGAGATAACGCCCACCATAGTACTTCGATTTGCGGAGAATCGACAGATAGTCCGAGTCCTGTAGCTAAGTCTTGAATAAGAGGGATCATCGTTGCGACAAATGGGATGTTGTCGATTGTCGCAGATGCGATGCCAGATACCCATAAAATAAGTATAGCTGCGAATCCGATGTCACCGTTTGTTACGTCGACTACTTCTTTTGCAAGTGAAGAGATAAGTCCGATATCAATTAACCCGCCAACGAGAACAAATAGTCCGGCGAAGAAGAAAATGGTTACCCATTCAACGTGGGCAAATACATCTTCAATGTCATGTTCTTTCACGCCGATTAACATAAGAAGTGTAGCGCCTGTCATCGCGATAACAGCAGCGTCTACATGAATAATCGAATGAAGTACGAAGCCTAAAATAGTTAGTCCTAAAATCGAAATAGATTTTAAAAGGAGGCTTTGATCTTTAATGTAATCTTTTTCGTTTAATGCCATTAGTTTTTCGATTTGTTCAGGTGTTGTTTTTAGTTTGTTACGATACATGAAGTAAATAATGCCAAGTGTCACGATAGAAATAATAATTACGATTGGAGCTAAGTTAAGTAAAAAGGCGTTAAAGTCTAAATGCTTGTTTGCTGATCCAATCATAATATTAGGTGGATCACCGATTAATGTTGCTGTTCCGCCTATATTTGAAAACAGCACTTCTGAAATCAAATAAGGCACAGGATTTACTTTTAAAATACGTGTAATGGATAATGTAACAGGAACGATTAATAAAACAGTCGTTACATTGTCCAAAAATGCTGATCCGACAGCAGTTAATAGGGATAGTAATAATAAAATGCGAATCGGTTTTCCGCCAGCCGCTTTTGCCGCTTTAATGGCCACAAATTCAAAGACGCCTGATTGACTCGTAATATGTACGAGAATCATCATCCCAATTAAAAGGGTAATCGTTTCCCATTGAATATGTGATGTGAAAGCAGTATGTAAATCTACAACTCCAAAAATAATCATAATAGCAGCACCGAATAGTGCGATTACAGCACGATTCAATTTCTCAGAAATAATAAATCCGTACGTGATTAAAAATACGGCAATTGCAAAATAATATTGCCAATTTGCTACTTCATGTGCTGATTGTTCCAATCATGTCACCTTCTTTAAATTATGTATTCAATTGTCGAAATGTATCTCGCTGCAATAATGCGGGATAAAATATATTGTAGCAAATTCAAAAAAGAAAGAAAACTATTTAACAAAGTGAAGGAAAAAATGTATTTTTTACATATCATATAAAAAATATAAAAAACACAGTGCAAATTATTAGGAAAAGTGAGCGTTGTCCTCTAATATAGAGATAGCAATTTACATTATTTTTGCGTAAAATGGTTTAAAGAGGTGAATTCCGATGGAAATAGTAAAAGATAGTTCTCTTATTCAAAATGAAATTGAACGTTTTGTAAATAAAGATGTATATATTCATTTAGAAACGACAAACGGAGCGTATGCATCACACATAAATGAAAAGATGATGACAGTTGGTGCTTTCATTCGAAATGCAATTATCCGTTTTGAACGCGGGAAGATAACTGGAACAAATCCATACCGAGTTGGTCTAAAAATGGATCATGGTTGGGTATATGCTGAAGGTATTACGCACTGGGAAGTAGATGGTCAAGAGCGTTTATTACTAGCTGGACATGATAATTTAGGTCGTCTAGCAGTTGCACTTGAGTTAAGCTTAACACCATTTAAGTAAGAAGGAGGGAAACTTATGGAGAGACATGTACTTGTTGTATTTCCGCATCCAGATGATGAAGCATATGCTGCGGGAGGAACAATTCGCTTATTAACAGATCAAGGAGTACCTGTAACATATGCATGTGGTACTCTAGGACAAATGGGACGTAACATGGGTAAGAACGTATTCGCTAACCGTGAAACGATCCCAAATATCCGTGAGAAAGAATTGAAAGATGCTTGTGAAGCGATGGGGATTAAAGATTTAAGAATGCTTGGCTTCCATGATAAAACGTTAGAATTTGAAGATGTTGATTTCGTTGCTGACAAAATTGAAGCAATCATTCAAGAAGTAAATCCATCTCGAATTATTACATTTTATCCAGAGCACGGTGTACATCCAGATCATAATGCATTTGGCCGCGCTGTCGTTCGCGCTGTATCACGTATGCCAAAAGAAGAGCGCCCAGTTATCCATGCGGTTGCGATTACGAAAAATCGTGAAGCAGTATTAGGAGAACCGGATGTTGTAAATAACATTAGTGAAGTATTTGATCATAAATTAACTGCACTAGGTGCGCACCGTTCACAAACAGAAGCAATGCTTGAAGACACGCATGCAAAAATAAAAAACAAAGATGCAGCAACATTAAAATGGCTGCAACTTGAACAATTTTGGACTTATAAATGGGAGTAGGCTAGAAGGGTATCTTCTAGTTGCTCTTACATAGAAAAAGCGCCGTCACTTGTGATGGCGCTTTTTCTTGTTGAAGACTATATATTTCTTAGGGTGCTTCAAAATTTTAAAATTAACGTGCAGTATAGCCTCCATCAACAAGAAGTGTTGTACCGTTAACAAAACTAGCATCATCACTTGCTAAAAATAAGACAGCTTTAGCGACTTCTTCTGGTGTTCCAAGTCTGCCTTGTGGATGAAGTGAAGCTAAATATTCTTTCTGTTGAGGATTAACACTACCTAGTAAAGGGGTGTCAATATAACCAGGGCACACCGCGTTAATACGTATTCCATATTTAGCGTAGGCAGTACATAAATTTTGAGTTAATAGTTTCACACCACCTTTTGCAGAGGAGTATGCTGTTGGGGTAGGTAATGAAACAAAACTATGAATCGAACCAGCGTTAACGATGACACCACCTGTACCTTGTTTAAGAAATTGTTCAATCGAATATTTATCAGAAAGGAATACCCCAGACAAATTAATATCAATAGTTCTTTTCCACTTTTCATAGGATAATTCGTTTGCCGGTGCATCATCAGCAACGCCGGCATTGGCATACATAATATCTAATTTACCGTATGTACTTACTGTCTCATGAATTAGCTGTTTAATATCTGCCTCTTTTGTTACATCGGTTTTAATAAATAACGTATTATATCCATGTGCATTCAATTCATCTGATAGTTCTTTTCCACGTTCAGAAAAGTCAGCAATAACTACTTTTGCACCTTCTTCGATAAAAAGACGAACAGTAGATTCGCCAATTCCACTTGCACCACCAGTTATGATTGCTACTTTGTCTTTTAATTTCATATAAACCTCTCCATTCATCAATGAATTTAAGTCGAATTTTTAAATCTTGTTACTAAACTATTAACCTTAAATAGTAAGTAGATAGAAGAAAAAGCTCGCGTTTACTTAATCGTGAGAGTGCTATTTTTCTTTAGTGTACTTTTTGATACAGTTATGGACGAAAATATTAATTTGGTCAATTTTATCATTAGATTGAATATTTGGTAAAGAGCTCTCGAACAGAGCGAGTACGGATGCTGAAAAATTAAAATAAACATGCAGTATTATTTGTAGGGTAAGGAACAAGGGGGGGGAGAGAAGCATAACGAAAACTACTACTCTAGTTAAATAGGAAAAAGCCTTGCAGGGGGGCAAGGCTTTAAACAGGGTATTAAAAATTATTGATTTATTAAGAATAACTTCTTCTTGTGAATAAACTAATTTTAGCATGATAACTCATATGTATGTGTTACGAATTTGTGAATAAAAACTCAATGATAAAAGTATGAGTGAAAGGAAATAATGTATTTGAAATATGCATTATTACACAAAGTTCAGTTGAAATAGGGAGAAAAATAAAAAAGTGCAATGAGCAAAATGATTAAGAGACGAATTATACGAAAGGTCGGTGGAACGCCTAATATTTAATTTGTTTCACTATAATATTAATTCCGATGCTACAAAATTCAAGAGATGACTTATCAATATAAAAACAAAAAGTTCTCAGAATCTACGGCTTTAAAATCAAAAAAATTTAATCATTGGCATAAGGGAATTTTATATTGATTGGTCGAAGAAGGAGATTTGTATATTTAATTTCTTTTTGCATTTAATTCTTTAGAACTGATTTTTAATAATGTATATAAGAAGCGTATATTTTGAATTATTTAATAGGATAATATATATTTATATTGATTTAATGATTTTAGTTTGTTAAAAATGGGGAAATCGATATGAAGGTTAAATTTGCTGTAATAAAAGATGAGAATTTTGATTGTATTTTATTGGAAACAAAATTATTGAAAACTTTTAAAGAAGTAGATTGTGAAGCAGATATTGTAAAGGTTGAGGATGAAATTATTGAAAACAATGATATACAAACGCATTTATCAGAAATAACCATTCATGTTACTGGAAAAAATATCGGATATAGATCCGTTTCAGCCAGTATATTTATTGTTCTAGAGAGTTTATCAATACAGCTATTTCGTATTAATATTAGTATACATTAAGCAGCTGAAAAAGTGGATTCTTCAGAAAATCATACTGATTATATTGAGTTGTAAATATGAAAATGGTGATGAAAACAATAGAAATTATCGTAGGTGCTCCCGAATGTTGGATTACACCTTGTTTGTTGTTAAATAAACAAGGGATTCCTTTTCTAATTTTAATTTATCTTAACGCTAATTTATAAATAGAAAAATGGAAACATGTGAGTAATTCAATTAGATTGTACAAATAATTTGATACGCGGATATACGCAATGTATTCACAGGTAAGAGGGTTGTCTCATAATATATATAGATTTTTCTATTAAGATGAACAGAGGGTGTGAATATATGGAAGATGTTTACGCTAAAATTGACAGTTTAAAAGCGGAGCAAAAAGAAATTATGAGAGACATTCGAAATTTAGAAACGCGTACTACTATTAATGAGAAAGATATAGCAACAATCAATAAGCAATTAGAAAAAATAAGTACAAACACAACTTGGATTTTGCGGATTATTATTAGCGCGATAATAATGTCAGTTTTAGGATTAATATTAAAAGGAATGATTTAGTCTTGTGAAATAGAAAGATAGAAAAGAAAGAGGGGAGCTCCCTCTTTCTTTTCTGTAAATGAGAAGCTATAAATTTTCCGTTTCCTTTTCACCTGCATATTTTTCCTCTAAAGAAATTAATAGAGGAATGGATACAGTTACTAGAATAATTAAAGTAGTTATAAAAGATTTAGAAAGAGAAAAAGAACCTTCAATTAAAGGTGATAAAAACTTGAATGAAAGTATACTTGTTATTAAGGAAATTACTAAAAAGCTCAAAAGAGATATATTTTTATTCTTTATAGATGTCTCTATAAAGTCTTTAATACAGGTTATTACGACAAAAATAGTTAATATGATAAGAGAAATAAAATAATGTGTTACATTTGTCATACTAATAGTAGGATCGTCTATTATGTAAGCAAGTAACTTAGATACTAACATGCCTCCAAACAATAAAATAATAAAAGCGAGTAATCCTTCCGATATATAAGTGCTTAAATTGTTTTTCTTGTTAAAGAGTTTATAGTTTAGAGTAGATTGGGTTATTTGAATTAGGAATAGGGTAATAATCCATACATAATATACAAATGGTAATTCTCCTGAGAATAGAGAAATTAGAAAGTTTACTACTGTCCTTAAAATTTCAATCATTACGAAAGTCCTCCTACTTGTTCAGCTTTATGACATTAGGAATATATGAGTCTATCATTTTATAATTAGGTTTGTGTATTCAAATTATTTCTAATTATTCCATAATAAGGTTGTTATATCAAGTAGTTATCTTCTATGGTGTGTATTAGTTGTTCACTAATATAAAAAGAACATTTGAACGTTAGCACTAGAAAAATAAAAGTAATATGTAATATAATTGAAAAAGTATATTTAAAAATCAATGTTAATATTACCCTCCTATAAGTATTAACATACGTAATTGAGGTGTTTTCTTTGTTGTTTTATGATCGAATTTCTATAATGGCCCCTCCTGTTCCGTAGCTAAGGAAAGTCTTTTTATTTCTGAGATTTTCAAAGTTATAGGAGGGTATGAAAAATGAAAAATGAAAAAGTCTCAGTACCATCACTTTTGTTAATGATTATTCTTGTCGCATTTCCGCAAATTAGTGAAACGATTTACACACCGTCTTTACCGGACATTTCAAAGGCGTTACATGTAAGTAATAATGAGGTGCAGTTAACACTTAGTGTGTATTTTGCTGGATTTGCTTTAGGTGTATTTTTTATTGGATGGCTATCAGATATGATTGGCCGTCGCCGGGCGATGCTACTTGGAATTGTTGTATATGGCGCGGGGAGTTTCTTATGCTATATTGCAAATTCCATTGAAGTTTTATTGGTAAGTCGTTTTATTCAAGCGTTTGGAGCAAGTGCAGGATCTGTGGTTACACAAACGATTCTTCGGGAAAGTGTAGATGGGCATAAGCGGCATGTTATGTTCGCTCAAATTTCGGCAGTCATTGCTTTTACACCAGCTATAGGACCGTTAATTGGTGGCTTTCTTGATCAAATGTTTGGATTTAAAATAGTATTTTTAAGTTTAGTTGTTATGAGTGTCGGGATTTTTCTGTATACGTTTGTTTCTCTTCCAGAAACAAAAACGGACTCAGTGACAAATGAAATAAATGTCTTTTCAGTATTGAAAAGATTAATTACAAATCCGAAAGTAGTAACATATGGGCTATTAATTGGAGGAGCAAATGGTGTTTTATTTAGCTATTATGCAGAAGCGCCGTTTATCTTTATTGAATACTTTCAATTATCACCTAGTATGTATGGATTTTTAGGAATTGTTGTAGCGTCTGCTTCTATTGTTGGAGCGAAAGTTTCAAAACGTTTACTTGCTACTTATAAACCAGAGAAAATTATATATATCGGTTGTCTCGTAATGATAGGAGGAGCTATCCTTTTATCTGTTATTACGTTTGTTGGATCAAATCCGAATGTTATATATATGGTTGTATTTTTAATAGCGATGTTTATATTGTTATTAGGGATTGGAGTAGCGTTACCTAACTGTTTAAGTTTAGCGTTAGTAGATTTTCAAGATGTTATTGGTACAGCAGGTGCATTGTTTAGTTTAGGGTACTATGTAATTGTAACGATGACAATTTGGGGAATGAGTCAGCTGCATACAGGCTCGTTACTGGTGATGCCACTTTATTTTCTGGTTATTGTAGTTATAATGGCAATGTTTACTAAAGTGTTTATCTTTGGTAAGAAAACTTCGAAATCGATTTAAATATGAAATCGTAAAAGGGTCTCATTTTTTAATGAGACTCTTTTATATTTTATACCTCAAAATTGGACTGGACTAAAGAAGTTAGTAATTTATTAATATATTAAATTTCTGATTGGTATATGAATCTAGCGTTTGGGAAATTACGTTATCAACTATGAAGATTGAAGTGCATGAAGTATGAAACCGAGGAAGATAAGATCTCCTCGGTTATTTATATTGTAATAATATACATGCCGGAATCATATTGAATAGATGTATTTTATTGTTAATTTAGTTAAAAATTAAGTGCAATCATGCATATTAATTTATTGAAAAAATAATTGAATTTTTCAGATTAATGAATTAATATAAGGTAAGTAATTTTAAGATTTATAGAATATTGGAAGATGAAAGGTTTTGAGAATTTTATTAGGAGCACAAAACGATTTTAGGATAGCTTTAAAGCTAGTGTAAAATGACGTTTGCTTCATCATTTTCAGGGCCGAAAGGAATTAGGGGAAAGCATCTTGTTTTAAAATGCGGCTATGAATCATCTAAGAGGGGGAAGTGAAGTGGCAAACAAAGAATTGAAAAGAGGTTTAGAAGCACGTCATATTCAAATGATTGCTTTAGGCGGAACGATTGGTGTTGGTTTGTTTATGGGGTCAGCCAGCACAATTAAATGGACAGGTCCGTCAGTAATGCTTGCTTATGCAATTGCAGGTATTTTCATCTTCTTCATCATGCGTGCCATGGGAGAAATGTTGTATATGGAGCCAAGTACAGGCTCATTTGCGACGTTCGGTCATAAGTATATTCATCCGCTAGCTGGTTATATGACAGCTTGGAGTAACTGGTTCCAGTGGGTTATCGTTGGGATGTCAGAAATTATCGCGGTTGGAGCGTATATGCAATATTGGTTCCCGGACTTACCAGCTTGGATACCAGGTATAATTGCAATGGTCATTCTTGGCGCAGCTAACTTAATTTCTGTTAAGTCATTTGGTGAATTTGAATTTTGGTTCGCGATGATTAAAATCGTTACGATTCTATTAATGATTATTGCAGGGTTTGGCCTTATTTTCTTTGGAATTGGTAACGGCGGAGAAGCGATTGGCATATCTAATCTTTGGTCAAATGGCGGTTTCTTTACAGGTGGTTTTTCAGGATTCTTCTTTGCATTATCACTTGTAGTTGGAGCGTATCAAGGTGTGGAATTAATCGGAATTACTGCTGGCGAAGCGAAAAATCCAAAGAAGACACTTACAAGAGCGATTCAAAGTACAATTTGGCGTATTTTAATATTCTATATTGGTGCTATTTTCGTTATTGTAACTGTATATCCGTGGGATCAATTAAGTACAATTGGTAGCCCGTTCGTAGCGACTTTTGCGAAAGTTGGTATTACGGCAGCAGCTGGACTTATTAACTTCGTTGTAATTACAGCGGCAATGTCTGGTTGTAATAGTGGTATTTATAGTGCTGGACGTATGCTTTATACGTTAGGTGTAAATGGACAAGCACCGAAATATTTCACGAAACTTTCTGGAAATGGTGTACCTTTATTCGGTACAGTTGGCGTAATTATCGGTCTGGCGGTTGGTGTTGTTTTAAGTTACATCGCACCGAAAAATTTATTCGTATATGTATATAGTGCGAGTGTACTCCCTGGTATGGTACCGTGGTTTGTCATTTTAATTAGTCAAATTAATTTTAGAAAAGAAAAGGGAGCAGAGATGAAAGATCATCCGTTCAAAATGCCGTTTGCTCCTGTTACAAACTATTTAACGATTGCCTTTTTAATTATGGTGTTAATCGGAATGTGGTTTAACGATGATACTCGTATTTCACTAGTTGTAGGTATTATTTTCTTAGCTATCGTTACAATTAGTTTCTATGCTTTCGGAATAGGGAAGCGTGCTCCGTTAGACGTTCAAAATAATAAAGAGATTTCAAGTAAATAAAGAAAAGGCTGTTCATCTGGAACAGCCTTTTCATGTTGTTGCTATTTGTCGATAAATCGATATACCTTGACGAATCGTTGATATAATTTGATTTATGATAGATATATTTGAAAAATCGTTGATATATTGTACGTTATGATAGATATATTCGAAAAATCGTTAATATAGTTTCACATACTATCTGTCACTATCATGATTAAAATCTCTCTAATACGATTTTCCCAATGGTGTGCCCGCTTTCAAGTAGTGCATGTGCCTTCTTTAAGTTTTCAGCGTTAATCGGTGTTAATGTTTCATTTAAAGTAAGAATTCTTTACTTCTATATTATAGATGGTGAAATACTGCTATGTAAAAAAATACCCTCTTTTTATGCAAGCTGTACTGATAGTCTAGAAGGAGTTTATTTCTAAAAAGAAGAATTTTTTACTGTATTACTTTATCCAAAACTAAATGTAAAGGTGGATACATAATGACAGTAAAGAAACTTTATTTCATCCCAGCAGGTCGTTGTATGTTGGATCATTCGTCTGTTAACGGTACTTTAACTCCAGGGAAACTATTAGACTTGCCGGTTTGGTGTTATCTTTTGGAGACGGAAGAAGGTCCTATTTTAGTAGACACTGGTATGCCAGAAAGTGCAGTTAATAATGAAGGGCTTTTTAACGGTACATTTGTTGAGGGACAGATCTTACCGAAAATGACTGAAGAAGATAGAATTGTCAATATTTTAAAGCGTGTAGGGTATGAGCCAGAAGACCTTCTATATATTATTAGTTCTCACTTACATTTTGATCATGCAGGAGGAAACGGTGCTTTTACAAATACACCGATTATTGTACAACGAACGGAATATGAGGCAGCACTTCATAGAGAAGAATATATGGACGAATGTATATTACTGCATTTGAACTACAAAATTATTGAAGGGGATTATGAAGTGGTACCCGGTGTTCAATTATTGTATACGCCAGGGCATTCTCCAGGCCATCAGTCGTTATTCATTGAGACGGAGCAATCCGGTTCAGTTTTATTAACGATTGACGCATCGTACACGAAAGAGAATTTTGAAGATGAAGTGCCGTTCGCAGGATTTGATCCAGAATTAGCTTTATCTTCAATTAAACGTTTAAAAGAAGTTGTGACGAAAGAGAAACCGATTGTTTTCTTTGGCCATGATATAGAGCAGGAAAAGGGTTGTAGAGTGTTCCCTGAGTATATATAGTGCAAAAAGTCATGAGCTCGCGTGCTCATGACTTTTTCGTTTAAATAATTTTTTTGAATAAGTTATATACTTTTTTCGAATTGTCTTCATTTAATTGGTAATACGTAAGGTTTACATCATCAGGAGTATCTTGTTGCGCAATCATCACTTCGCTATTGTGATGATCAACTACCCATATGAAATATTTTTTATAAGTTCCATCTTCGAATGTAATCCACATATCACAATCTATTAAATCTGATCCTTCCTCATCCAATGTTAATTTTCCTTTTTTTGCGGTATTCATACTCGTAATAAACGTTTTTAATTCATCTGTTTTTGTGAGAAAGATATCCTTTTTTGTTTTAATTGATTCTACATGTATATCTTTTATTTCCTGTTTTCCTAAAAAAACAGGGGGCTCATTTGGATCTCGCGAGCTTGAAATAATAGTAGCTTTCTTTTTCGGTTGATTTGCAGTATAGAGATCTTGAATAGATTTTCCCGAGTTTATAAACCATACAATTCCAGAAATAATTAATACGCTACCTAGCAATAAAATAATTTTTTTAATAGGGTTTTCTCCTCTCTATTACTTCGTGTGAAGAGCTTTTCTATTAATATATGATAGGTAAGCGTAAAGTATTATAGTTGAACTTGGTTATGCTTCACAGTTTTTATCGGGCGATCTATGAGTAAATTGTAAGTGAGCCCAATTAATACGAAAATGCCACCGATAACTTTACCGATTGAGAGTTCATTTGTCAGGAAGAAATCAATAATAGTCCCCGCAAATAATTGTCCGATAAAGATGAGTAATGTTAAATAAAAGGCTGATATTTTAGGAGTAATATAGTTGGATAATGAAATAACGATAACGCCTACTAATCCACCTAAGTACACGGCGATAGGAATAGATTGCAACGTATGAATAGGAATATACAATGAATCTGAACTGAAAATTAAAAATAACATAGAGAAAAATAATCCAGTAATATAATTGAAAAACGTGCCTTCCCAGTTTCCAATTTCCTTTGCTAAATTCGCGTTAATAATTCTAGCAACGACGATAGAAACACCAGCTAAAATAGCGATCGTAATATATAACATATTTTTGCCCCCATTAATATATTGTCATGATAATAATCCCAGAAGAGATGAATGCCAATCCAACTAGTTTTTTCTTTTCAAACTTTGCAACTTTCATTCCTAATAAGCCGAAATGATCGATAACGATGGAAGCAATAGATTGACCGAGTAAACTTAATGCGATTGTAATAGAGGCACCGAGGACGGAGAAACTTATATTATTAAAAAGAACAGTGAATACTCCAATCGCTCCAGCACTATATAAAAAAAGTGGAATACTTTTATCGAAATGAATTTTATGTTTGTTTAAGATTAAAATGAAAATAACTGCAATTAAACCGACAAGGTGAATGACAACGCTTGCTGTATACTTCCCAATTAACTCGGATAAAATTCCATTCAATGGAAGCATAACGGCGATGAGCACACCAATAAAGACAGAAAGAAAGTTATACAATGTAATATCCCCTTTATATTTCATATTTGTAATGACTGTATCATGCTGAAATTGTGTATTGTTATGACATATGTCATAGTGGAAGAAGAAAATTTTGATTACAATGGGGATGAGTTGTAAAGGTGGGGGACTATGAAGAAAGTATGTAATTCTATTAAATTAGCAGAGTATATGAAGCAAAATAATATTGATTCATTTTTTAGTAATGATATGAAGCCATATATGGAACTTATATTTTTTAAAAAGAATGAGTTTATTTGTAGAGTATAAATGCTAGTTTAAATGTACACATTAACACTTGAATAATCATGTACATTTT